>NZ_JBMQUD010000027.1:0-35725 GCF_057359045.1 Adhaeribacter sp. | reverse complement strand
GCCGCGGCACCCACGCCACCCGCCAAGGTATAGGTTAAGAACTGCGGCTGTTTAATTACCTGCATAAAGTTGGTAAGTACGGCTTTGGGCCGCAAAGAAAGCGAAGCATCGGCCTGTCGGCCGGAAGGTAAATAGAGGTAAATACCTAAAATAATAAGGGCAGCAATGCCGGCCAAAATCAGGAAAACGTAATGCCAACCAACCGAAGCGGTAACATAACCGCCCAAAGTAGGCGCTATCATGGGCGAAACCGCAATAACTAAGGTTAACAAAGACAAAACCTTAGCCGTTTCGGTTACCGGGAATAAATCGCGCACCAAAGCCATAGCCGCTACCATACCGGCACAACCACCAATGGCCTGAATAAAGCGCATTAAAATTAAGGTCTCGGCCGAGTTAGTTAAAGCACAGCCCAAAGAGGCCAGAATATAAACCAACAGACCGATATACAACGGAATTTTGCGGCCAAAACGATCCAGCAGGGGACCGTAAAGTAACTGGCCCAATGCAATGCCTACCAAATAGCTGGTCAGCGATAATTGTATCTGATCAATGGTAGTGTTTAAATCCCGGGCAATTGCCGGAAAACCCGGCAAATACATATCAATAGAAAAAGGACTGATAGTAGACAGTAAACCTAATATCAGAATTATAATAAAGTATTTTCTTGTGTTCATAATCTTAAATTACCCTCCATACCACTCGCGAAAAGGCTGGTTAGTAAAATAACCTTACCAGCTACCAGCAACTTACCAGGTGCTTGGCGGTTTACATATACTGTTTGCGTCCGCTTAACGTTTTCCGGCCAGGAGGGTTTATAAAATTTATTAAAGTAAAGTGGTGGTAATTCTGATTGGGATAGGTTAATGAAAAAGCTAAACCAGTAGGAGCGGGTATTTACTAATCGCTTGCCCTACACCGTAAATTTTCTTGGTTTAGCTACTAGAGAATAAAATGGCAAAAGAGATTATATGGTTTTAAGCAAAATAAATATTCAGGATTAATTTTTAGGAGGGCAAAGTTAAGGATAAATTGTCGGCATGCCGAATATTTTTAAGGCAAAAGGTATAAACCCTAAACAGACGCTACTGGGCTAAGCAGCAAAAACCGCTTATGCTATTTGGTTTGTACCAACAACATAAGCGGTTGAGTTGTTAAAAATAGCCAGGCGGCAAGTTACAGCAGTGCTTGCTATTTACAGGTTTAATTAATATTAAGGCTTATAAATGCGGGCGGCATAGCCTCCGCCCGGAGCCATCGATATTTTTAATTTACGGCTTTGGGGTAACTCTACTATTTCGTGCACAAAGTCTGAGGCTACGCGGTCGGCATTGGCCCCATCCCGGAATATTTCGATTTTATAGTTGCCGGCTTCTAAAAAAGATAAATCAAGTTCTATGTCGCGTTTATCCCAGTTGGTTAGAGCGCCCACGTACCAATCGTTTCCTTTTTTCCGGGCAATAGCTACGTGTTGGGCTATTTTGCCGCTTAAAGCTATAGTGTTATCCCAAACTTCGGGCACCGTAGAAATAAACTTGGTACAAACCGGTTCGCGCATGTAAGCCGTTGGGTTATCGCAAAGCATGTTTATCGGTGATTCAAAAATTACGTATTCGGCGAGTTGGCGGCAACGGGTGCCCTGGCTCATGGGTTCTGAGTTTATGGGTTGGTAATTACTGCGGGTAGCGTTACGCATGGCACCCTGGGTATAATCCATGGGGCCGGCCACCATCCGGATAAACGGAATGGTAACATCGTAGGTAACCTGGTCTACAGTAGGCGGCGACCATTTCATTTGCTCTAACCCGTGTACGCCCTCAAAGTTAAGCACATTGGGATACGTGCGTTGCAAGCCGGTAGGTTTATAAGCACCATGAAAATCCATGAGTAATTTGTATTTGGCGGCGGTGCTGGCGGCGCGGTAATAAAAATCTACCATGGGCTGGTCGTCGCGGTCCATAAAATCTACTTTAAAACCTTTAACACCCATTTGGGCAAAATACTGGCATAACTTTTCCATGTCGCGGTCGAAGGCATGATAGCCTGCCCACAAGATAATGCCCACATTTTTTTGCTTGCCGTAGTTTACCAGTTCAGATAAATTTATTTCCGGTATTACCTGCATTAAATCGGCTTTCAGGTTTACCGCCCAACCTTCGTCCAGAATCACATACTCCATTTTATGGGCGGCGGCAAAGTCTATGTAATATTTATAGGTTTGGTTGTTTATACCGGCTTTAAAATCTACGCCGGAGATGTTCCAATCGTTCCACCAGTCCCAGGCCACTTTGCCAGGTTTCACCCAGGATACATCGGCTACACGCGACGGGGCAGCTAACTTGTAAACCATATCATTATCGGCGAGTTGTTTGTCTTCGGCCGAAATAACTGTTACCCGCCACGGAAACACCCGCGTACCTTTAACCACCGCAATATAATTTTCGCGTTCCGTTACCAGCATTTGCAACTGGTTATGGCCGCCTTGTTTTACACTTTTAGGATAAGCCGCAAACACACCGGTTAAAGCATTTTGACCATTGGTATTTTGCAGGTATAAACCGGAATAACTTTCCAGATCGGCCTCGGTAATGCAGGCTTTTTTACCGTTGCCTACTTCCACCACCAGGGGCAGAAATGCCAGCCGTTGCGGATTAAGTTTGGAGAGCGGGCTATGGGTGTAGGTATTTTCAAAGGAATTAAAGAACTGCTCTTCTAAAGAGGCATTGGCTTCTTTGTTTACGTAAGGCACAATGGCCGGATGATCGGCCGAAAAATTAAATACAACCTGCTCGTGTTGTACCTTAAAACCCTTCTTTTTGGTGGTAGCAAAACGATAAGCCACGCCATCGTTGTACGCCCGGAAAATTAAACTATAATCGCCTTTAAAATTTAAAGTAAGCTCGTTGTAATGGTCGGTAATTTGCGAACGCTTATATAAAGTAGTAGGAATGGTTTTATTAACAGAATTTCTTTTGCTGTTTTGAAGCTTGGGCGCTCGTCCCAGGTTTTCGCCGCCTACCAACTGCATAGAAATCGGCGACGGTGCCAATACCGGATCAGATTCGTGGGTTACGGCGTAGGTAATATTATTTTTTAAATCAATGGTCACTTTTATTTTACCATCCGGTGATTGTAGCTGCTGCACGCCCGTTTGCTGGGCGAATCCGGCAAAGCAACTCAGCAACAATAAAGTAAAGAAAGATAGTTTGGTGTACATAAGGTGTAGTTTGTAATAAACCAGGCAAATCGCCTTTCTGGATCAATATAAGGGGTTTTATCAGTCAAATTTAAATTTAATCCGGAATAATTACCAGGTATAACTTAGCAGCTTAAATGTAATCTATTTTAAGATTTAAATTTAGGACAACTTACCCGGAATATATTTAAATGAAAGGTCTTTCGGTTACCCGAAAAGGTGATGGGTTTACTGCTGCTGAAATATTAAATAAAGTTAAATACTGATTTTAGATTAAAAAGCCCGGGCAATATTTAACGTTAAAAATATTGCCCGGGCTCAATTACCTGAATAATTCTGTAAGATAGATGGGCTTTGAAATAACTATAACTTGGATTTTTATGGTTGTTGATTTTAAACTCTTCTAACAGCTTTAGCCGAATTACGCTAATACAAATATTCAATAAAATATTAAATGCAAGTACTGTTCTACTACTTTGGGTGGTAAAAACTTTCCGGAGGACCTAAATAGCTGGGCTGCAAACCGCCGGTATCAACTACAATTTTCTGTAGCACTACTCCCGGATATACGAGCCAGAACTTTACTACGTGCTCGCCGGCTTTGGTTAAAATATGATTAGAAGTTAAAATCCGGATATTATCCGCCACTGATTTTTCCCAGGCCCGGTTCGACAGGTCGGGGTGAATGTTTATGATTTGCGGGGCTTCGTCGTCGATGGAAACGGCGTAGCGTAAGCCGTTGGAGTGGTTAAAGTTTAGGGTAGGAGAGAGATAAGTTTGTACTTTAATTGCACCGCTGCTAAAAGTATTTATTTTGTATTGCAGATGCGGAGTATTCTGACCCGGCGCTTGAATGGAAGCCGTTACGGGAAAAGCAGTAATACCCGAGCCTGTGCGGCCTAAATCCGGAATAAGCTGCCATTTAATACTTTCTGTTCCGGTGGCCTGGGTAAAATGCTCGGCGGCCATAGAAATATACCCGTTGCTTTCTACAAAACCTTGTACCTGCTTTGGTTTTAGATTTGCCGGATTATGCACCTGTGCTACTACCTTTAGGCGGCTATTATTAGGACCGGTGATGGTGATGGCTACCTGTTGTTGGCCAACAGGCGCTTTTTTCCAGTTTACGCTAACCCATAGCCGTTGCTCCTGATTCACGTTGCCGCTCGCCGACGAAATTTGAAGCCAGGGCACTTCGGCATTAGCGGTATAAGTAAAGGGCACTTTACCCCGGTTAAATACATCAATATAAAATTGTTGCGTACCAAAGGGCGTAAATTCCGGTAAACTGGCTATGGTTTTGGCCTGGGGCCACCAGTCTGCGGAACCTTCTACGGCTATACCCATTTCGGCGGTGGTGGGTACGGTAATTTCTTTTACCTCGGGCATGGCATTTTTATCGGGTTGCTGCCAGTAAGTATAACCAATGTGGGTTTGGTCCATCATGTGGTTCCATTTACCGCCGGCCATGGTTTGGTTATAGTACCGGGAGAGTTCGGCATCTTGCTGGAACAATTGCCGTGCTTTCTGGGCCAGTTGGTTAGCGGCGGCCCGGCCTTGTTGGGCGTATAGCCGGTTTTTACCTACGGTTATGTACAATTCATTCAAATTGGCGCAGGCTTTTACCGGGTATAATACCAGTTGGTAATAGGCATCTTTATCGGCGGCAGGCAGCGTGTTGTAGAGCTTTTCGGCTTCGGTAGCTAATTTATTGTATTCAGCAACCACAGTTTCGGCTTCGCGGTAATGACTAAGGCTATACGTTTCCGGCGATAATAATTCTGGTTTTCGGCGACTATTGAATTTGGCGTACTTAGCCAGAAAATCCGCAATAGCCGGGGCGTGCGTTTTACCAAACTGCCGTTCGGCCCACAATTGGGTGTATTCGTTTAAGCGTTCGGCGGGCCAATGGTCAGGGTTCCAGGCGTAATCCAGGAAAAACTCGGTCGGAAATTCCATGGGTTTAATATCGCCCACGTTTACAATCCAGATGCGGTCGGCGCCATAGCGGTAAGCCAGGTGCATTTGCTCCCAAATGCGGGGCAGCGGATTGGTATTTAACCATTTGTAGTTACGTGGACCACCTACGTAATCGAAATGATTGTAAATTCCGTAACCGCCCGCGCGTGGTGCTTCGCCTATTTTAGGTAAAGTTCGGATATTGCCCCAATTATCATCGCACAATAATAAGGTAATATCGTCGGGCACCCGCATGCCTTTATCGTAATATTCCTGCACTTCTTTGTACAAAGCCCAAAGCTGCGGGGTAGCGGAGGCGGGTTTGCCAGTAATATCTGCTATAATTTCCCGCTGGTCTTTAACAATATTTTCAAGCAGGGCAATATTACTGCTTTCGCTCATGGGTTCGTCGCCATCGCCGCGCATACCCACCGAAATAATGCTTTCTTTGGTGCCCATGCGCCGGATGCCTTCCCGCCAGAATTCTTTTAGGTGGGTTGCGTTGGTTTGATAGTTCCATTTACCCCCGTTGCCGTAGCGGCGCCATTCGTCGTGGGCCCGCATGAGCGGCTCGTGGTGCGAAGTTCCTATAACCACCCCGTATTCATCGGCCAGAATAGGATTGTTTTTATCGTCGTCGTAAAAGGCGCTGCCCCACATGGCGGGCCAGAGATAATTGCCTTTCATCCGCAAAATCAGTTCGAATACTTTATCGTAGAACTTGGCATTAAAACCGCCAAACTTTTCTTTAGACCAACCCGAGAGCGCTGGGGCTTCGTCGTTGATAAATATGCCCCGGTATTTTACTTTGGGTTCGCCCTGGGTATGACGGCCAGCCAATACGTATAAATTTGGCTGCTGCTTAACCGGTACATCGGCCCAGTAATACCACGGCGAAACGCCAATCTGGGCCGACAGGTCGTACATGCCGTAAATGGTGCCGCGTTTATCCGAACCAACAATTACCAGCGCCTGGTCTATGCCCGGCAGCGGTTTTTCTATTACGGTAAGTAAAAAAGTTTCCCATTTGCCGGCCACGCCAGTTACGTCCATTTTTTTGTCCTGCACCAGTTTATCAATAACCGGGTTTTTACCTAAAGTGCCCACCAGCACTACGGTTTTAGCGGCCGGTATTTTATCTATGGCTAATATGGGTTCAGTTTGGGTTACGTTTTTGATATCGGCCTGCAGGTGTTTTATAACCCGTTGTACCCCTGTAAAATCCTGGCTACTGATGTACAAAGGAGCCGGTTTACCACCCACGACCAAGGCAAAACTGCCTTTCTGCTTTTTAGCGGCAATGTAGGTTTTACCGTTAATAGCCGATGCCGGAATAGCTGCAATCGTTAACCCCAATAACAAGGGCAAAAGCAGTAACCGGCAAAATCGGAAGGGTAGCAAAGGGGGGTATTGGGTCATTATTTATTCTTTTTAGCCGTGTTAATTACCGCTTGGAAAGCCGGTTTGGGCTGGTAGCTGCGGTCGAAAAGCATGGGGTAGCTGGTGCGGCCCCGGATGGGCCAGTTATTTAACCAGGAATTAGCATCGGTTACGCCCCAAAAAGTAATGCGGTCTATTTTATCGGCGTGCTTGCGGAACAACGTAAAAATATCGGCGTAGCGTTGGGTTAATTTCTGTTGCACGGAATCGGGCAAGCCATTGGTGTACACGTTGTATTTGCTATCTACACCAAATGTTTCGGCAATGTCGGCGCCTTGCCGGCGGCTGGGGTTAGGTAGTACGTCAATATCTAACTCGGTAAAGTTTACTTTTACGCCCAGTTGGGCAAACGCCACAATGCTGGCTTCAATTTGCGCAATAGTAGGTACCGTTAAGCCGTAGTGGCCCTGCATACCAATCGCTTTTACCGGAATGCCTTTGGCTTGTAACCCTTTTACCAATTTTATTGTGCCGGCGCGTTTATCGGCCCGGTAAAGGCTATAATCGTTGTAGTATAATTCGGCTTTGGGATCGGCTTTGTGCGCAAATTCAAAGGCTTTGGCCACAAAATCTTCCCCAATAATATCGAGCCAAGGCGTTTTACGCATGCCGCCGTCCTGGTCGTTAATGGCTTCGTTTACCACATCCCAACCGTTTATTTTACCTTTGTACCGACTTACCACCGCATTGATGTGGTCTTCCATGCGTTTTAAAAGCACTTCGCGGCTAACGGGTTTACCGGCTTCGTCTTCAAACACCCATTTGGGCGTTTGCTGGTGCCAAACCAGCGTATGCCCCACAATAAACATTTTATTTGCCTGGCCAAAAGCTACGTAGTCATCTGCTGGTTTCCAGTTATACTGGTTTGGCTGAGGGTGCACCGGTTCCCATTTCAGCAGGTTCTCGGGGCTAATGGTATTAAACTGTTTTTTGATCAGGGCTACACCTTTTTCGTCGCGGCCGCTTACCTGGGCATTATTCAGGGCAGCTCCAATCATAAAATCGTTTTTAAAAGCTTCTTTTAAGCTGGGCTCCGATTTTTGCACAAAGCCCAAACCCAGGGCCGCTAAGCAAGCAAAGGTTAATATTTTATATTTATTCATGGGGATTATTGTAGGTATGGTTAAGATTGAATATTTGAGAAGAAGCTTTTTATATTTAAATCAATTACTTTGATCGTCTCATTAGTCGATAAAAGTAATTTTAAAAACCAATGGCATTGCCGCCGTCTACGGGTAGTACGGTTCCGGTAACGTATTTGGCACCTTCGGTGGCGTAAAAGTAAACCGCATCGGCTACATCGTCGGGCGAGCCCAATTTGCCCATGGGGGTGCGGGAAAGTACTTTGTTTTTACGTTCCGGATCGTTATCGAGGGCTTTGGCCGACATATCGGTGGCAATGAAACCGGGTGCCACGCAGTTCACCCGCAGGCCCAGCGGCGATAGTTCTACCGCCATCGCTTTAGTCATGCCCTCAATGGCCGATTTAGAAGCGGTGTAGGCAATTACTTTGGGTATGCCGTACTGGGCCGCCATGGAGCTAATATTTACAATGGCTCCGTGTTGCTGCGCCACCATAACTTTTACTACTTCGCGGCTTAAGGCAAATACGGCGGTAAGATTGGTTAACAATATGCGCTGGAAATCTTCGTCGGTTACTTCGGTGAATGGTTTTTTTAGGTTGATGCCGGCATTATTTACCAGGATGTCAATTTTACCAAACTGCTGCTGTATGTGGGCTACCAATTCCGGAATGCCGGCCAGGTTATTTAAATCAAAAGCTATATAGGTACATAATTCGCCAAAGGCCTGCTGGGCCGCCTGGAGATTTTGTTCGTTCCGGCCAATAATAATGGTGCGGATATCGTTTTGCACAAATTTTTGCGCGATGGCATAACCTAAACCAGAGGCACCGCCGGTTACAATAGCAATTTTATTTTGCGTTATAGAAATATTGTTCATGTTTAGCAAGTAGCGGTTAGCAATTAGCTTTTAATGGTTTGTATTTTGGTTGGTGAATTAGATGACTGATTTGGTGTCGTAAATTGCTGTAGTTAAACTAAATCCCTGGTACAAATTTGGGTTCCAGCTTCAGGTAATAATCCAGGGTGTTTTCGGGTTTGGGTAAGCCTGCCGGAATTGGTTGACGCGAAAAAGTCTGGAAATACAGCACGCAGGCATCGCGCCACCAGCGGGCTTCTTTCTCCTGAATACCTAACAAAGATTTCACGTGTTGGAATCGCTCGGCATCGACATAGCTTTCCTGGGCTTGCCAGGTTTTTTGCATTTCTTTTACGGCCGCTGCCCCCCCGTAATAGCGCTGACACATCTCATCCCATAAAGTACGGCCCGATTTTACCCGGTAATCCCATTTAACCCGGTGAAACCAAAGTAAATATTCTTCGGGGCAATTAGACAGGGTACCAAATTTTTGCTGCACCGGCGGAAAATACTGGGCCAGGGCATTGCTACCGGAGGCAGTCCGATCGAACCCAAGGCCATCGGTGCTGGCCCGGTGGTAATAAACCGAGGTCCAGTCGGCGCGAGGTTTGTCTTTTATCCAGGGGCCAGGGCCATAATGGTGGCTCCAACCCATAATGTGGTGCAAGCCCAGCGGTGTCATGTAGTTCACCATTATTTCGCGGGAGTTCAGCATTAAATCTTTTACCGGATTGATAAACTTGTTTTCATTTGTAAAAGTCATCCGGAGCCATTCGTCGGCTATATTTTCGGAAGACAGGGTGTGGTCCCAAGCCAGGCGGCCAAAACAGTACCAATTGGCTTGCCCAAATAAATGGCCGGTCCAGTTGCGGTCGTTGCCAATGTTTGATACCCCGGCCATGCCGGTTACTTCGTAATTATGCAAACTGCCGTCTACTACTTTGGCTACGGTGGAGCCAGCCCCTTTGGCGTGGGTATCGGCATCTAAAGTTTCTTTGTAAAGGGGCGCCTGGTATACTAATTGGGTAGCCTGACCTAAATATTCCTGGGTAATTTGGAACTCCATCATAAGCGGCGTTTGGGGCATAGCGCCAAACAACGGGTGAAACGGCTCGCGGGGCTGAAAATCGAGGGGCCCATTTTTTACCTGCACCAGCACGTTTTTCCGGAATTTGCCATCGAGCGGTTTAAACTCGTTGTAAGCTTGTTTAATGCGATCTTCGGGTACCTGGTTGTCGTATACAAAAGCGCGCCACATTACAATACCACCTTTAGCCGCCACGGCATCGGCCAGCATATTAGCCCCGTCGGCGTGGTTGCGGCCGTAGTTTTGCGGACCGGGTTGCCCCTCAGAATTGGCTTTAACCAAAAAGCCCCCAAAATCCGGAATATAGGTATAGATTTCATCGGCTTTGGTTTTCCACCAGGCTTTTACCTCCGCATTTAGGGGATCAGCCGTTTTCAGGCCACCAATTTCAATAGGGGCACTAAAGCGGGCTGTGAGGTAAACTTTTAAGCCGTACGGCCGGAAAGCATCGGCCAGGGCTTTAACTTTTTCCAGGTAAGGTTTGGTTAAAATTAAGGCATTGGCGTTTACATTGGTCAGAACGGTACCGTTAATACCAATAGAGGCGTTGGCCCGGGCGTAATCTATATACCGCTGATCGATGTAACCGGGTAACCGGTGCCAGTCCCATAAAGAAAAACCGGCGTAACCGCGTTCCACCGTCCGGTCCAGGTTGTCCCAGTGGTTGAGTACCCGGTGTTGGGTTTTGGGCGCACTGCTGATAGAAATATTATCAATATTCTGCTGGGTTTGTAGCAGCCGGATAAAATTATACACGCCGTATAAAACGCCCACATCTGAATTAGCCGCAATTACAATGGTTGGTTTTTTATTTACCGCGGTATTAAATATTAAATATCCTTCTGGTCCTAAAGCTTGCAATTTTTCGCGGAGGGGCAGCGCAGCCAGGGTAGGGGAGTTTTGCGGAGTGCCAATCAGGAGGGTATTGTTTTCTTTAGCCTGGTTGGTTAAGCCTATCTCATTACCTAGTAAACCCGGTAAAGCATTTTGTAATTCTTTGGTAGCCACTGTAAGTGTAGGCGAAGAACCTTCCACAACAATTTGCTTCAGGCGGTTACGGTATTGTTTCAGTTTGCCTGCATCGTTAATTTTATCATAACGCTGCCACAACCGGTACCCATCATCGGCATGGGCCGCAGTTAAGCTTAAACTGAAGATTAACCCGAAGGATAAAAAGAACTGTTGTAATTTAATAGGTATTATATTAGCCATTCGTTAATTTATTTGCGGTGGTAGCCAAGCATATATTATTTATTATGCTGGATGTCTTTTATCTAAAATCAATTGCGCGGATACTATTTAAGTGCTGACTGCGAGCGCCGTATTGAAGATTCCCGGATCACCAGTTCTGACCGTAGGATAATGGTGTTGGTTGAATTAATATTATTGTTGCCGTTTAAATGATTAATTAAGTTCTGGGCTGCGGTTTCGCCCATTTCGTAGCCAGGGTAATCTACGGTAGTCAGGTTGGGTTCTATTACTCTGGATACGGGGTCGTTGTTAAAACCTACCACGGCCATATCCTGCGGTATAGCAATGCCGGCTTGTTTTAGTCCCTGCATCAGGCTAACGGCGCAAGCATCGTTAGCTACAAAAATTCCATCCGGTAAGGGTTTCATTTTTAATATTTGCTCGGCCGCAGCCAAACCGGCTTTGGTACTTAAGTTGGTCTGTATTACCTGCTCTTCATTGAATGGTAAATTTTTATCCAGCAAGGCGTACTTAAATCCTTTTAGGCGGTCGGCGTACACATTGCGTTTCAGGCTGCCGGTTATGTGCACCAAGTGGCGGCAACCTTGTTCCAGCAGGTGGGTAGTCGCATCGTAACCCGCTTTGGTGTTATCTATAATCAAACCTAAGCATTGCTTGTGCTCAAAAACCCGGTCAAAGAATATAACCGGAATTCCTTTGGCCAGGAAATCTTTAAAGTGATCAATATTTTCGGTATCGTAAGCCAACGAAACGAGTAAGCCGTCTACCCGGCTGTTAAACATAGTTAAAGCATTGGCTTCTTCTTTTTTGGCGGTTTCTAAAGACTGGCTTATAATTAAATTATACCCGGCTTCGTTCGCTACTTTCTCCATACCCGCAATAACCGACGACATAAAATGACTGTTCAGGCGTGGTACAATAACACCAATGGTATGGGTGCGCTGGCGACGCAGGTTGCTCGCAAATGTATTCGAACGATAGCCCAAGTCTTTGGCCATCAAAAAAATTTTCTTTTTAGTTTCTTTGTTAACTGCCGGATGGTCGTTAAGTCCCCGGCTTACGGTAGCCGGCGAGATATTTAAAGCCCGAGCTATATCGTAAATAGTTATCTCTTTTGTGCCTGTACCTATATATTCCATTTTATTTCATGCTGCTTAATAAGCTACGGGAGAGTTACAACTGTACTAACAATAATAATGTAATCGGTTGCAATTTAAAAATTATTTAAAGAATTTAATTAAGTAATCGTAGAAATATTCTCTGATTTATTTGAGTGATGCTTTAAACCTATGGCCTGATAAATGAATATTTTATAGTTGTGCTGCTTTTTTATTCTGCTTTATACAAATATTCATCACAATTCTTTAACCAGACACTTTGTACTATCTTTTTTAACTGTTTTCACTATTAAAGATATGTGTTTCAGGCAAAAAGAGCTTGTTAATAATTTACTGGGCCGCTGCAGTATGCTTTATAAACAGCTTTATAAATAGTTCTAAATGTTAGTACAATCCGTTGAAGTTTAGTTGAAAATGTTATTTAAATATTTTTAACTAAAAAGTTTAATGCTTTGAAATATTTATAATTAAACAGATAAATAGATAAATAATACAAAAACTTATAAAAAATATTATTGCAATCGGTTGTAATTATATTTTTTATTTTGATATTTATCGCAGCAAGTCATGCTTTTTATAGCTGTTTTAAAACTTTTTAGTTAAAAGGGGCTTGCCTTAAGCGGCTTAGAAGTCTTGTACTAGTTTCTCTGTTTGCGTAACTGGCGTTTAAAATGATGGTTTCTGTTTTTAAGTTTTTGAATTTAACCTTATACCAAACTTGTAAAGTAAGTAATTAAACCTAACCCATTCAACCACAATAGTTCTTCACCCATTCCAAACAAATTACGTTTAATTTATGAAGCAAATAATTTTACCAGACGTACCCGATTATTTCTCTCCTGCCAGTCGGTTCAGGCAGATGAAATTTACGGTAGCGGCCACCATGTTTCTTTTACTAGTAACATGTGCCTGGTCGGCAGCACAAGCCCAAACCCGGCAAGTTACCGGGCAAGTATCAGAGATTAATGGCGGCCCTTTGCCCGGAGTAAGTATTGTAATAAAAGGAACAACAAATGGTACGGCTACTGATGCTGATGGTAAGTTTGCCCTTGCGGTTCCCGAAAATAATGCAGTGTTGGTATTTAGCTTTATTGGTTACACGGCCAAGGAAGTGTCGGTAGGCACCCAAACTACTTTAAATGTAAACTTAAGCCCCGATGCCAAGGCTTTAGAGGAAGTAGTAGTGGTTGGTTATGGTACCCAGCGGGAAGAAGCCGTAACGGGTTCTGTGGCTTCTATAAAAGGCGATGTAATGCGCGAAGTACCATCGGCGAATATTTCGCAGGCATTGCAGGGGCGTTTGCCCGGTGTGGAGTTTTCGCAATCATCTTCCCAGCCGGGGGCAGCCATGCAAATCCGGATTCGTGGGGTACGCTCCTTAAATGCCAGTAACGACCCATTGGTGGTGCTGGACGGTATTCCTTTTGCCGGCTCTATCGGCGACATCAACCCCAACGATATTAAGAGTATTGATATTTTGAAAGATGCCTCGGCCACGGCCATTTACGGCTCGCGCGGCGCCAATGGTGTAATATTGGTAACTACCAACAAAGGTAAATCCGGGCAAAAAGCGCAAGTAAGTGTTAATAGTTTTTACGGCTTAAAAGATGTTTTTGCCAAATACCCCATGATGAACGGCCAAGAATTTGCGGCCCTTCGGAAGGCAGCCGGTCAGTACAATAACGCCTTAGATGAATCGGATGAGGTTAATACCGACTGGCAGGATTTATTTTACCGACAAGGAATGGTAACTAACCAGGACTTAGGCATTTCGGGAGGCACCGAACAAGGCAGTTACAATTTCAGCGCCGGATACTACAATGAGAAGGGTGTAGTGCCAACGCAGCAATACAAGCGCTATTCTATGCGGGGTGGTCTGGACCAGGGGGTAGGTAAGTTTTTCCGTTTTGGCTTTACTACCTATAATAACTATAATATTACCGAAGGTTCTAATGTAGGTTTGTACGGTATTTTAAGTATGTCGCCGCTTGCCAACCCGTATAATGCCGATGGCACCTGGAAAAGAACCATTAAAATGCCGTTAGATGAACAATGGGTTTATTCCAGAGATATTGTAAATAATTTAAGCGACAAATGGTTAAGCGAAACCAGGGCATTTGGAACCTATAATACCTTGTACGGCGAAGTAAAAATACCCGGCGTAGAGGGCTTAAAGTATCGGGCTAACCTGGGCCTGAATTATCGCCAGAGCCACGGGGGCGCATACACCGCAGAGGGTATAAACAGTGCCACGGCTACTACGCCTTCCACGGCTTCCATCAGTAATGCCCAAACAACCGATTGGACCATTGAAAACCTGCTGACTTATGACCGCACCTTTGCCGAGAAGCACATGGTGAATATAGTGGGCTTGTATTCTGCCTCTGAAAACACCTACAACCGTTCGCGCATTGCGGCCAGAGATATTCCGGCCGATGCTTTCCAGTTTTACAATCTGGGACAGGCTGCCGGTGAAATAACGATTAATCCTGGCGAGCAACAATATTGGAAAAGTGGCTTGATGTCGTGGATGGGGCGCGTAATGTACTCTTACGACGACCGCTATATGCTTACCGCTACGGTACGTTCTGATGGTTCTTCCAGGCTGGCCGAAGGACATAAATGGCATACTTACCCGGCCGTATCGGTGGGCTGGAACATTGGTAGAGAATCTTTTATGGGTAATATGAAGCTGGTAAACATGCTTAAACTACGGGCAGGTTATGGCCAAACTTCCAACCAGTCTATCGATCCCTACGCTACCCTTGGTCGTTTAAGCACCCGGCCGTACAATTTTGGCCCAACCAATTACCAAACCGGATTATACGTTACAGAATTGCCTAATCCTAATTTAGGCTGGGAGTTCTCTGAAACCTGGAACTATGGTCTGGACTTTGCCCTCCTGAATAATCGCTTGTCGGGTACTTTAGAATATTATGTAACGAATACCAACGATATTTTGCTGCGAGTTGGTTTGCCACCAACTTCGGGTGTGGGTAGCTACGTAGCCAATATTGGCAAAACCCAAAACAAAGGTTTAGAGCTTTCGCTGAATGGGGTTATTCTGGACAACCTCAATGGCTGGACCTGGGAAGCCGGCCTAAATATGTACGGCAACCGCAACAAGCTGGTAGCGCTTGCCTCCGGACAACAGCGGGATGAATCTAACTGGTGGTTTGTAGGGCATCCGATAAATGTAATTTTCGATTACGAGAAAATAGGCCTCTGGCAAGAGGAAGATCAACATCGGGGTATTCTGGAGCCAGGCGGAAATGTGGGAATGATAAAAGTGAAATATACCGGCGAATTTAATGCCGATGGTACGCCCACCCGGGCTATTGGCCCTCAGGACCGGCAAATCATGAATGTTAATCCTGATTTTCAGGGCGGTTTTAATACCCGGGTAGCATATAAAGGATTTGATTTGAGCACAGTTGGCGCCTTTCAAAGCGGTGGTATCCTTATCAGTACACTTTACTCCTCGTCGGGCTATCTGAATATGCTGAGCGGACGCCGGGGCAATGTAAAGGTAGACTACTGGACTCCGGAGAACACCGGCGCTAACTATCCGAAACCTGGTGGTGTTACCAGCGGCGACAATCCAAAGTATGGCAGTACCCTAGGTTACTTTGATGCCTCGTACTTGAAGATTCGCACCATATCTCTTGGTTATAATTTAAAAAACAACTGGTTGCAAAGCACGGGTATTAACAATCTGCGGCTTTATGTTACCGCCCAGAACCCATTTGTAATGTTCTCGCCGTACCACAAAGAATCAGGCATGGACCCCGAAACCAACTCGTTAGGCGACGAAAATGCGGCTGTAACCACGGCTTACCAGCGCCGGTTGCTGACTTTAGGCACGAATGCGCCCGCTACGCGCAACTACCTGGTTGGGGTTAACTTAACATTTTAATAAGAGCTGATAATGAAACGCATTAATATAAAATCTTTTATTGGAACAGCCGTGCTAACGATGTTCCTGGTGGGGTGCGCTGATATTTTAGAAGAACAGCCCCGCAGTAATTATGAACCTGGCTTTTTCCGGACGGAGAAAGGTGTTTACGGCGGATTAACATCGATGTACGCGCACCTGCGCTATATTTACGGACAAGCTTACTACTACAACGCTACCCTCACCGGTACCGATGAAGTAACTTATGCCCGGGATGCGGACGAAAACTTCCGGGTGATGGATCTTTCCAACCAAGGCGTGATAACTGCTGTCAATAGCCGGGCCGATGTATTGTGGGGAGCTGCTTTTCCCAACATTAACACGGCTAGCGGCATAATAGAAAATGCGGCTGTAGTAGGCACCATTTCGCCCGCACTTATTGCCGAAGCCAGGTTCTTCCGGGCGTTCGACTACTTTCAGTTGGTGCAAACATTTGGTGGAGTGCCTTTGGATTTAGGTGCCGGTGAATTAAAGTTTAACACCAACCCAGTAAGAATCTCTGTTCGTAATACGGTGCCTGAGGTGTATACCAAAGCCATTTTCCCGGATTTACTCACGGCAATCAATGATTTGCCGGTAAACGCGCGGGTAACCGGTGGCGCCACCAAAACGCTGGCCCGTCTTTACCTGGCAAAAGCCTACTTAACCTACGGCTGGTGGTTGGAAAACCCGAATAATATTCCTACTTATCCGGCAACGCCCCGCACCGACCCAAACGGGCATAATGCCCAGTGGTATTTTCAGCAGGCATACGATATGGCTACGGCCGGTATTGACAGTCCGGGACCTTTTAGTTTACAGCCCACCTTTTACGATGTAAATGTGGGCTCCAACGACCGCAACAAGGAAATTATGCTATACGCCGATCACACCGAATCCAGCGAATTTTATAATGGGGCCAGCCTTACTTTTAGCAATGGCGGTGCACCCGATAACTTTGCTGGCTGGATGATGACCTGGAACTATACCAACATCAGAAGCGCTACTGATCCCAACTGGACTACGGCTATAAGTTCTGTGCAGCGGGAGGCATCACAAGATTTAGGGCGTCCTTGGACCCGCATGGCCCCAACCATTGGCGTAATTACCAATACCTTTGCCGATAAAACAAATGATTCCCGGTACGACGGCACTTTTACCACCGTTTACCGGGGCAACTGGCCAAAAGGGGGTACCAATGCCCAAGTGGTGTATAATGCTAATAATTTGCAGGTAAGACCCGGCGAGCCAATTTTAACGTTCCTGAACGAAGAACCCTCTACGCCCATTACGTACCCAACCGGGGCCGGTAGAAACAATATTGGCGCCGGCGAGTTACCCGGTAGAGCCGATTTTGTTATATCGCCGCGTGGCATTAGCCGGATTGTCTATCCGAAGCTTTGGAAACTGGGTACCTACCGCACCGACAATGGCAGCGGATTAGGACAACCAAATGCCGCCAGCACGCGCCCCTTTAACATTGCCAAGTTTTCGGAGTTCTACTTTATTGCTGCCGAAGCTGCGGTAAAAGGGGCCGCTACGCAGCCCGGTAAAAACGCCAGAGATTTAATTAACGTAATCCGGGCACGTGCTGGTAAGTGGCGTTGGAATAATAACGGTAATACGGCCAAAGTGGTAGATAACAGTGCAGCCATGATTGCGGCTACGCCGGCCACTATAGACATTAATTATATTTTGGCCGAACGTTCGCGGGAATATTATGGCGAAGGTTACCGCTGGTTCGATTTGGTACGTACGCAAAAATGGGGTGAACTTGCCTCAACTTACCAAATTGGCGGCAACAACTACGGCGATCATACCCCAGTAACCGTAACCCGTACCATTAAACCCGAACACTATTTACGCCCGATTCCGCAGGGCCAGCTCGAATCTATGGAGTTAACCGTAGCAGACAGAGCTGCTTACCAAAACCCTGGCTATAATTAACCAATAAATACTAAGCGAAAAGATTGGGTGCTAATACTAAGTACCCAATCTTCTTCTTTATCAAGCTTGCCGGTCTGGCAGGCTTATTTATTTTTATAGCTTAATAGTTTTTTATAGCTGGTAAAGAAATTAGCTGGTCAAGCTGCAATCAAAAATATTCCTTGTCCTACAGGGCTGAATATTTGTACAAGTGGCCGCTTTTCATTTTTTTGAAATTTTAAATATTGCTAAGTAGCTTAAATAAATATTTTACATGAAACTACGAGAAACCTGGCGTTGGTTTGGTCCGCAAGACCCGGTAACACTGCAAGATATTAAACAGACTGGTGCCCAGGGCATTGTAACGGCCTTGCACCACATACCGCACGGCGAAGTTTGGCCAATTGATGAAATAAAAAAGCGGCAAGCCGAACTAGCTGCTTACGGCTTAACCTGGGACGTGGTAGAAAGCGTTACCATTCACGAATCGATAAAAACCCGGACCCACAACTACCAACATTATATTGATTTGTATAAACAATCTTTGCGGAATATCGCTGCCTGCGGTATTAAAATTGTTACCTACAACTTTATGCCGGTAAACGATTGGACCCGCACCGATTTAGACAAAATAATGCCCGATGGTTCCAAAGCGCTTTATTTTAACTGGTTCGATTTAGCAGTTTTTGATATTCATATTCTGCAAAGAAAAAATGCCCACCAAGATTATAGCGAAACCATAATCCGGGAAGCAGAAAAAAGGTACCAGCAATATTCGCCGGAACAACTAGAATATTTAATAAATATTGTAATGTTTGGCATTCCCGGTGAGAAAAAGCAAACCTTAGAACAAATGCGGGAAAAACTGGCCTGGTACCAAAATATTGACCGCCAGGCGCTGCGTGAAAATTTAAAATATTTCTTACAAGAAATTGCGCCGGTAGCCGATGAAGTAGGTATAAAACTGGCTATTCACCCCGACGACCCGCCGTTTAATATTTTGGGTTTACCCCGGATTGTAAGTACCGCTGAGGACTTGGCGTATATTTTAGCGGCGGTGCCCAATGCCAGTAACGGAATTTGTTTTTGTACCGGCTCTTTGGGCGCACATCCGCAAAACAACCTGCCCGAAATGGCCCGCATGGTGGGAGACAAAATTCATTTTGTGCATTTGCGTAACGTTACAAAAGACGAACACGGCAATTTTTATGAAGATGATCATTTGGGCGGCGATGTAGATATGTACGCCGTTATGAAAGAAATTTTAACGGTTCAGCAGCAAATGGCAGAGCCCATTCCTTTCCGGCCCGACCACGGGCACCAGATGATGGACGACCTGCACAAAGTTACCAATCCGGGGTATTCTTGTATTGGCCGGATGCGCGGTTTGGCCGAGTTGCGCGGATTACAATTAGGTATTTGCCGATCCGAAAATTGGGATTAAAAGTAAAGCTTTCCTCAAACAGGTAGTTAATTTAATATTTTACCCGAAGCCCCAGCTTCTAAGAGTTGGGGCTTCGGATAATATTTCTGCGCTAAAATATATACCGGATTTTACACCACGGTATTATTTCATTTTGCAATTGCTTAAATTGTTCTATCAGTTGAGCTTTAAGTTGGTATTGGTACCGCACGTTTATGCCGCCAAATTGGCTTTGCTTTGTTTCCTGGGTAGCTGGTGTCCAGATTAGATCCTCGGCTTTGGGGTTAATACTTAAGTTGGCCTCATGCTGCCAGCGGTTATGTGTCAGGAATATTACTTCGCAACTCATTTGCGCCTTAACGGCTGGGTGTACGGTAGTGTTTAAGGTTTCGAAAAGTTCCTGATAATCGGTAAGCCAGCCTTCATAGAAAATAACCGGCGAAAAATTAACGTGCACTTCGTAGCCAGCTTGGTAAAAATCGTTTATAGCGGCAATCCGTTTCTCTACCGAATCGGTACGTACATCTACCAATTTACTTACTTTGCCGGGCAACAAACTAAACCGGATGCGTACTTTGCCCTGCGGATCGTAAGTGAGCAGATCGGGATTTACAAACTTGGTAGCAAAAGTGGCAAAAGCCTTGGGGTGCCGGCGGTAAAAACCGACCGCTGTTTTTACATTATCCGAAATAGATGCATCTACCGAAATATCTGAATTACAGCCAATATCATAGGTGTAATAAAGCGGATGCGTTTGGTTTGGTACCTTGGGCCACACTTGTGCATTTACGTGCTTGTCAACGGCGTTTAATATTTCTTCGGTATTGGTAAATAAAGTTATAGGGTTTACCGCTTTGTTGCGGTCTACGTAGCAGTAGGCGCAGGCGCCCAAACAGCCATTAGCCAAACTGGGAGCGATAAAATCAGAACTCCGGCCGCTTTCTTTACAAATCAACGTTTTAAGGCGGCCTAAAACCAACACCTCCGACTTTACCTGAAAATGATTTTGCAGCAATGCTGGTAAACGGTTGTGTTGTTTTATTTCAGTTTTTTGCGCAGTAGGGTAGGTGTTAAATGCCTCCCGGCCCCGCTGGTTCAGCGCATCGGGAGTATAAAATATTGTAGACGGATTGAATTTATGCATACCCTTATAGAACAGTAATGCAACCGCATTAGTTCTGTTGTATTTAAATGTAAAATATTGATTATTAGCAATTTAAATGTTGTATTGATCTTTTATTTCATCCCTTTATTTAAACAAAATATTTAATTTGTAATAGTAATTATTTAACTAAACTATTAAGATTAACCAGCTGGCGCAATTATTGTTATGAGGGTATGTATGAAAAGTATATGCTCTTAATTGATTAAAAGCGCGAACAATATTAAGGTAGGTTTGGGTAGATAAATTAAAAGTCTAAGCCATGCTGATACAAGTGCTAAGTTGCCGGGTAAATACTTATGAATTATTTAAGAAAATAGTATAAACATTAAAATAAAGTTAAATTATTTTTACTTAGCTAAGTATTTGCCGTAGAAGCTATCTCAACTTGATTGGATTGTTATGATCAGATATATAATTTTTAACCTGAAAGAGGAGGCTGAATCTTTTTGTAACGTAGTAGATAAAGCATTGGGCTATCCTAAAAAAGCCTTAGCCGTACCCGGTAATAGCCTGCAGATTGCGGCAAACGACAATATAATATCCCGGTACGCTACACCCATCAAAAAATATAACGCCGAAAAATACGCATACCCTGTTACTGAAGAAAATAAGCACCTGGTACCCGCCGAAAAAGAAATGGTAGATTACCTGGAAAATTGGTACCCTGATGGTATTATTTAATTTTAAATATTCTTTTGACTCTTTGGCTCGGAGATATTATTCTTAGTAGCGTAAGCCCCATCATCCCCACTAAATACGAGCTTACCAATATGCTTTGTAGCCTAATAATTAACTAAATATTCTGGAATTTAAGTAATTTGGCCGTGGCGCGAAAAGGCCACCGGGCTAAATATTGTTTGTATATATTTAAAGCCAGTATTTGCCCGGGCAAAAGCCAGTGCTTACACCACTAAATACTTTTGTAAACCTTAATATATGTCCGGAATAAAAGCTTGCCTTTTCGATTTAGATGGCGTGTTAGTCGATACAGCGGTTTACCATTTTCAGGCTTGGCGACGCTTGGCCAATACCCTGGGTTTTGATTTTACAGAAACTCAAAACGAAAAACTAAAGGGTTTAAGTCGGATGCGCTCTTTGGAACTGATTCTGGATTGGGGTAAAGTTTCTAAAACCGATGCCGAAAAAGAAATATTAGCCGCGCAGAAAAACCAGTGGTACATAGCGTTAATTAACCACATGCAACCAGCAGATTTATTGCCGGGGGCAGAATCTTTTTTGCACGCCGTGAAAGCAGCCGGGTTAAAAATAGCTTTGGGCTCAGCGAGTAAAAATTCGGGTACAATTCTCCAAAAAATTGGCATAGCGCCTTTGTTTGACGCCGTAGTAGATGGAAACGTAGTCACGGAATCAAAACCAGATCCGGCCGTCTTTTTAAAAGGAGCCGAGTTACTGGGCGTTCCGCCCGAAGCGTGTGTGGTGTTTGAAGATGCCGAGGCCGGTGTGGCGGCCGCTAAAGCCGGCCGCATGAAAGTAGTAGGCATTGGCTCTGCCGATGTATTACAAGAAGCTGATTTAATAATTCCGGGTTTGCACGCCATGGATTTACCTAAATTACACGCCTTAGCCGGTAAAGAAAGCGTATAAAATCAGGTCTCGGCAGGTTTAACATTTAAAAACCGGCAAATAAATATACACCGGTTTTTAAATATTACTGCCTCTAGTAACTGGTATAAATAATCTTAATAATTCTTAAAACCTACTACCGGCAGGTTATAAACCAAATTAATTTTGCTGCCAATGGCGAGCCAGAAAACCAGCCCGGCCCGACCCAATGCTATACCGCTGGTAATGCGAAGGATTCTTTTTGTAATAATCCTGGTGGTATTCTTCGGCGGGGTAAAAAGGTTTGGCCGGTAAAATAGGTGTTACAATTGGACCGGTAAAGTGTCCGCTGGCGGCAAGTGCCTTTTTCGAATTTTCTGCGGCATCTTTTTGGGCTTCGGAATGGTAAAAAATAGCTGTTTGGTACGAAGAACCCCGGTCTGCGAACTGACCACCGGCATCGGTTGGGTCTATTTGCTGCCAAAATACTTCCAATATCTCTTCATAAGAAATTACCTGCGGATCATAGGTGATTTGCACGGCCTCGTAATGCCCGGTTGTATCGGAACAAACTTGCTGGTAAGTAGGGTTGGGTAAATCGCCGCCCGTATATCCCGAAATTACTTTTATAACGCCTGGCCATTTATCAAAAGGTTTTACCATACACCAAAAACATCCCCCGGCAAAAGTGGCTAATTCATATTGTCCGGTTTGTGATTTGTTATCATCCATATATTTTGCGCTGAATTAATTATATTTGTACTAAACTGCTTCGAAAACTTTTGGTTTAAAGTTAACCTATTTTTTTCGGTTGGAAGTGTTGGGTGGCTTTACGCTAATTTTAGGATTCTGCAGCGTAGTGGTTGATGGGGAGCGATGGAGCTACTGTAGCATTATTTTAGTCTTCTGCCGAACTCCGGATAGCAAGACTGGCAATTTGATTTAGTAAAAACATGTCTTTATATATTACCTCTTTAAACTCGGGCAGCAACGGCAATTGTTACTACATTGGCAACGATAAAGAAGCCGTGTTGGTAGATGCCGGTATTTCGTGCCGCGAAACCGAAAGACGCATGCTGCGGCTGGGCCTTTCTATGCAAAAAGTAAAAGCTATTTTTGTGTCGCACGAGCACTCCGATCATATTAATGGCATTCCGGTGCTGGCAAAAAAATACCGGTTACCGGTATATATTACCCCTGATACCCGGGGCAATATCCGGCATGCCTGGGCAGGGGTAAAAATTATTCCCTTCCAAGCCTATGAACCCATTACCGTGGGCAATTTAACGGTAACCGGCTTCCCAAAACATCACGATGCCGCCGATCCCCATAGTTTTATTATTAGCTATCAGGAGCTGAATGTTGGCGTTTTTACCGATATTGGGAGCCCCTGCAACCACGTTATCCGGCATTTTGAAACTTGCCACGCCGCTTTTCTGGAAGCCAATTACGACGAAGATTTATTGGATAACGGCTACTATCCGTATTACCTGAAAAACCGGATTAAAGGCGGGAAAGGGCATTTATCGAATAAACAAGCATTGGCCATATTTACTACCTTTAAACCAGATTATATGAGCCACGTTTTATTGTCGCATTTATCAAAGAATAATAACGACCCGCAATTAGTGAAGCAGTTATTTTTAGAACAGGCCAGTGGTACCGAAATAATTGTAGCCTCGCGTTACGAAGAAACCCCGGTTTACCAGATTACTTGCCCCACCAGCGCCGCAGTGTTGCAATAGTTAGTAACCATAATTAATAAAAAATTACTATGAAAACATTATGGCTACTTTAGGTAAAGTCCAGGTAACATTAAAAACTGGCAAAGAAAAGCTTGTGTATAATGATAAGACTTTGGCCTTTTCATTAAAAGACTTTTGGGGTTGGAGTGTCTCTGACCTATTAAGTAATGCAACTAGGGGGCGTTTTGCTGAATTTATTGTGGCAACAGCTACATATATTGATATTAAACGAATAAGAGATGAATGGGGTGCATTTGATCTTGAAACTTCGGACGGAATAAAAATTGAAGTTAAATCAGCAGCATATTTGCAATCCTGGGAGCAAAATCAGCTTTCAAAAATATTATTTAGTATAAAGCTTTCTAAACCTTGGGATTGGGAAATCGACAAGCGTAGCTCAATTGCAAAGAGAACTGCGGATGTATATGTTTTCTGTCTACTTTATCATGAAAACAAACATACAGTTGATCCATTAAATTTGAACCATTGGGAATTTTATGTTTTAGCAACTGAAGAGCTGAATAATTACACACGAAGTCAACATTCAATAACTTTAAAGTCATTGCAGAAATTAACGAGTGCTGTTGAATATGAAAAACTTGATCAGGAAATAAGAAAAAAGAATACCTTTAAAGGAAATTAATTTTAATCTCTTACACCTTTACTTAACCGTATTTTTCTCGAAATCTGTTTCATTTACCCAGCCTGCTTTTACTTTTTCGCCGCGGGTAAAGCGTTCGTAAAAGTTACGTACTTTTTCTTCGGCATAGGGATATTGGTCAAACAAGTGGCCCTGGCCATTTAGCCGCGGATCGCCTTGGGCTTTTAGTTCTTTTTCCATTTGGCTTTGTAAAGCTTTTTTAACAGTGGCATAAGCCGGGTTGGTGGCCAGGTTAGTCATGGCCTCCGGATCAGTATCTAGCTGGTAAAGTTCTTCGGCGGGCCGCTTACCAAAAGCTAAACCCCAATTTTTAGAATCTAAGCCTTTGCGTTTGGCATTTAAAATATCGGTTTTGGTGGGGCTGCCATCAGTATCGAGGTAGCCGGTTTCGGGATTGCCGGTTGGCCAACGCTCCGGTTCGTAATTGCGGCTGTAAATAAAATTTCCTTTTACAATAGCGCGCACCGGGTAACCCACATCATTAGGGCGTCCCACATCGTTACGCTCCCGGCCCAGTAGTACATGGTCGCGAGTGGCATCTACTAAACCATTCCGGTCCGATTTAAATATGGGTAACAGCGATTTTCCCTGGATGGGTTGCATTTTGCCCTTAGCGAGTGTAATACCTGCTGCTTCTAGTAAAGTGGGCGCATAATCAATAAAACTTACAAAATCCTGAATTTGCCGGCCCGGATTTTTAATACCGTTCGGCCACATAATGGCCAGGGGTAAGTGGTTTGCAAATTCGTATACGTGGCCTTTTACCCGGGGGAACGGCATGCCATTATCTGAAGTTACCACAATAATGGTATTAGCCAACTCGCCGCGTTTTTCGAGTAAGTCTAACATCAGCCCCAGGTGTTTATCGAAATATTCTACTTCGTATGCGTAATCGAGCATGTCGTTACGTACTACTTCGTTGTCGGGCCAAAAAGCCGGTACTTTCTGTATATCGGTGAGTTTTTTCCGACCTTTGGCTACCCCCGAACCGTACTCGTATGCCCGGTGCGGTTCGTGGCCGCCGTACCAAAAACAAAAAGGTTTATCCCGGGGTTTTTTAGCTAGAAATGCTGCTAAGTTGGCCGTATAATTAACCGGCGAGGCAGCGGCTGTTGGCGCCGGCATTTTAAGCTCGTTGTAAGCTGGTCCGGTAAGTTGCCGGTCCTGGCCGTTGGCTGCTTTAGCTACGCCCGGTGCCCAGCCTTTACCGGTAAACCCCACCTGGTACCCATTTAGCGCCAAAGCTTCAAATACCGACGTGAATTTTTCGGGAAAATAAGGAACGTGGTTACCAGCTTCTTCTAGCTGCCATAAGTTACGGCCGGTTAAAATCATCGCCCGCGAAGGTGCACATTTGGCGTTGGGCGTATACGCATTTTTAAACAACAAACCGGCTTTGGCTACCCGGTCGAAATTAGGGGTTTTTACCCAAGGACTAAGTCCATACGCACTCATGTGCTGGAAAGAGGCATCATCGGCAATACAAAATAAAATATTAGGCTTTTTCTCTGCCGCTAGTATTTTTAACGATCGGTTTTCTTTTAAAGAAAACAATGGCACCAGTAACAAAAGCAGCAGGTACTTTTTTAAGGCTAATATTTTATTCATAAAGCATAAGCAACTGGATAGTAATAAGTTTAAATAGATCTATAAGCCAATAGTAAACATAAAAAGATGTGTTATGATATTGTTTCCCGACTGATAAGTAAACAACTTACTTTTATTCAGCTAGCTTAACCCGCCTGATTTAAAACATACGGTTAACGGCCAACCT
The DNA here is from genome assembly GCF_057359045.1 of Adhaeribacter sp. Lineage (NCBI taxonomy): Bacteria > Pseudomonadati > Bacteroidota > Cytophagia > Cytophagales > Hymenobacteraceae > Adhaeribacter > Adhaeribacter sp. The sequence continues at coordinate 9,581 of NZ_JBMQUD010000027.1, read as the reverse complement.
GATTTTTTATTTAATAAGCTACCCTGGCTGAATATTTAAACCAAGATTAATTTAATTATACGGGTTTGCGCCACGGCCCTGTAATGGCCAAGGTTAAGCCAGCACCTTGCAGGTTTACAAAATAGGTTTCGCCGGTTACTGAAAATACGCCGCCGGCAAATTCGCTTTTAAAACCTACGTTCTGCGCCAGTTTGTAAAATTCTCCTTTGGGCGTAATACCCACTACAAAAGGAGTCGGATTGTCTTCGCAAAGAATTAAATCACCCCAAGCCGATACGGTCATGTTGTCGCAGGCATTGGCAATTTTAGAATCGTTGGGTTCTACAAAAAGCTCTAATTTACCCGGGTGCTTTTTTTCTTCAGGAAAACCTTCGTACGGGCTGGGAGTGTACCGGAATACTTGGCCAAACATAAGCTTGCCGCCGTTGGTACAGGCAAAATACACTTCGTTGTGGCCAAACCACATTCCTTCGCCGCGGGCAAAGCGAGCCGCGCCCTTGTCGTAGCCTTGTAAGCGTAAGTCGTTTTCAGGCGATTCTACGTTTTTAATATCTATCCATTCGGTATCAAACGGGTGGCGTACCGGAAAGGCCGGGGTCGTGAGCTTCTCCCAGTTGCGGGTATCCTGGCTTTTATGTTCCCGGATAACCAAAGCCTGCAGTTTACCACCTTTCAGGAGTTTGCCGTTTTTATTGGGTATAAAGCGGTAAATTAAACTATCCGACATATCTTCGGTCATGTACACAATACCGGTGCGCGGATCTACCGAAACGGCTTCATGGTTCATCCGGCCCATGGCTTTAATGGGTACGGCTTTGGTAAGACTAACTTTATCGGTGGCAGGTACTTCAAAATTATAGCCGTGTTCTTTTTCACAATGGTTTTCACTGTCGGGTTTTAACACTGATTCCTCGCACGTTATCCAGGTATTCCAAGGCGTAAGACCGCCGGCACAGTTCCGGGTAGTACCTACCAAGCTCAAAAATTCTTTTTCTACTTTGCCGGTGGCAGGGTCGTAAACCAAGTTGGTAGTACCGCCTAATTGTGGCATCTGCCCTTTGCCAAAGTCATAGAGTTTATCTTTAGGTATTTTGCTCAATAACTCGTTTTGTGCCCCAAAGGCACCGCTCCCCGGCATAGACGTTAATTCGTGGTTGCGTACCAAAATGGTTTTACCTTTAGGGCCCGCGAAAGCCGCCATACCATCGGGCGCACCCGGTACGTACAGCCCATCGTTCATGGTATTGCCTTTTTTAGATATTATTTTATAAGAAAAGCCTTTAGGCAGGTTTAAAATACCTTTCGGATCGGGGAGTAAGGGCCCATACCCTACATTGTTGCTTTTGGCAAGATTATCCAGTGCTAGTAAGGGGTTATTAGCAAAAGTTTCTAAGCCCATAAATCCCAATGAAGCGATACCGGTTAGTTTTAAAAAATTACGCCGCGACGAACTGGTGTTGTTGTGCATGAATGAAATAGAATTTACAGGCTAACAATTATTTAGAAGTATCAGGTTTAAATATAAATATTCTGAGCAATATTTATTCATTTCTCTTCTAAATTTAACTTTTTAATAATTTGGCTGAATTGCCCAAGACTTTAGATTTAACTTGTTGTTTACTGTTATAATTTAAAGATAACAGATGATTATATTGATGCTTCTTCCTAATATTTATTTAAAATAATCTAGCAATTTTAAAGCTTAATCTAAAATTGCTTACACCTTTCTGGCGAGCCACTTAGGACGATATAATTTAGATGAGGCAGGTAAGCTAATTTAGAGTTACTACTACTATAAACATTAATAAAGAACTAGTTTGGTATTTTAGAAATAGAATAAACAGCGCCCCTTGGCAGGGTGTTTTAGTTGTAAAGCAAACAAAATAATTAAATATTAGGCGATGATAGCACCTATCATGGCCCTTTGACTCTTTTTATGAGTAATGCTAAACAGGTTTAAAGAGAAAAAGCTGATTAGAGATGCTAATCAGCTTTTAATAGTAATGATGAACAAGTAATACGAGAATAGTTAAACGGCTAATCTATGCCAAAAGCATAAGCATCGAGGGTAGTGGCAGAGGCTACAGGTTTGCCGGTAAAAAAATATTCGCCGGGAATTAGTTTTTTAGAAGGGGTAATTTTAAATAAACCATTACTTACTTGGGTAACGTTGCAGGCAATTACATTATCGGCAGATTTCATGCCACCAAAAGTTTTAATTTGCATACTTACCGCATTGCGGGTTTTATTTTCGCTCTTAAGTTTGTACAGTATAAATTCGGGCGCCGCGCTGCCGGTATTAATTAAAAAAGCTATTGAATCATTGCTGGCAAGTCGTAATTCCGATTTCTCGCCCGGTATTTCATAAGAAATATCGGTACCTCCGTATCCGAAACCCTTGGATTTGGTTTTGGTAGTGGCAATCACTTTTTCTAAGGCTTTGGTGTTATTTTTTGTTGCGTTAAAGTAATAAGGGTGGTTAACTAAACTAACAGCTACATTTCCCCAAGAAGTATTGGTGTTACCTGCCCCTTTATTACCCGAGCGTGTAAGCGAGCCGTTGGTTTTATCAATCATGGCTTTAATAATATCCGCATCTAATCCCGACTTTTTTAAGTCAATTAAAGCAGTAGTAGAAACATCAAATTTACTGGCAGAACTAACAATTTTGGAAACAATCACTTCTTTATCTAATCCTGCTGCGTGTAAGTCCAGAATATTTTTATTTACCAGAACCTCAGCTTTTACATGATTACTGGCTGGCACTACTTTTTTGGTAGCCGAAGAGGTAAGTTTACCGGTGGTTTGTCCATAAATCGCCGGTAATGTAAATAACACTAATAACGACAGTAGTAAAATTCGAATCATAAAAGAGTAATTTAATAATGGGTTGTTTTTAGATTTATTTTACAGGTAATCAGCAATTGAAAGGCTTTTAAGCAGCTATAACATAGCTTCATACTAAAGTTTATACCTTACCCGCTATTTAAGATGATATAATAAGCTGCCAGGAGTTTTGAAGCTATTTTCAGTGGTCAGGTAACATTTTCACGGATTTCGTAAGCATCTTTTAGGGTAGTAATATTTTTCCATTCTTCTGCGCCGGCCGCTGATACCAAAACAACCTCGGTTAACAAGCCTTGATTTAGAAGGTCTAAGATTAGCCCAGGCGGATGTGGTCCTTTGGGAACTCCGCCAGGTACCATGTAGAAGTACATATCGGCGGGTTTATCTTTTATTTTTCCGGCAATTAATTTACCAGCCTGGCTGGCGTGGGTAGCTAAAGTAAGGGTTGCTCCAGCAATTTGATTACCCGCTTTTGAAAATAACTGCTGTAAACGTTCACCATCATCCGTTTTAAATTCTTTTAGGTTGGTAACGTCATTTGTGCCGGATAAATCAAACTCTAGGTAAGGGGCCGGGCTAAAATTCATTAAGCGGGCCACAAAAATAGTAGGTATGTGCAGGCGCTTGGTATTATATATTTTTACCCAATGATTATAATTTTCGCGACTGAGTTGTATATCATGCTCGCACTTCTGAATACTAACTACTAACTGGTGGTATTGTTCGTTAGCTTTCAGGTTCGGAAAACGTTCGGCCATGCTTTGCATAGAAGCCAACACCGAACCCGACTGATGATAGGAACTCATAAGGTTAGAGGCGGTGTTATCCTGCGAAATCTTTAAATGAACCAATTGTTCGCCTTCCTGGTAACTTTTTACCACATCTATCAGTTGATTAATGAGCGACAACTTTTTACTAATGGCAATTTGCACGTTCGAGTTTTTTTCGTACACCTCTTGCGCTAAAACCTGTAAAGCATTGTAAGAAACAATTATTAAGACACCGGCTCCAATTAAAACCAGAATAAATAATATAAACATAGTGCTGATAATTAAATAATTAAACTTGATATAATAGCCGGGTTTGTTGCATTACACTTAAAGCTTACCAACATTGCAGCAGATTAGTAAACTTTGCATAAGATTGTTATGGCTTTTCCCGATTTATTAAATTTAAAAGCGTAAATACAAGGGATTAGATTTAAAATTTTATTGATTTACTGGATTATTTTAAGCAATTTAAAGGCAAACCATTAAGGGTCCTATAGTCATTGATGACTAATTTTCAGGTATTTAAAGCATAAATATGAAGCTGCCTAGTTCTTATCCAGAATTTCTGCAAAAGATAAAGCAATACGAGGTAGGGGAACTCTCCGAATTTATAAAACATGGTAGTAAGCCCAGCCATGTTTTTAACCAACAATTATTTGTTAATAATGTATTACCGGCAACATATATTCTGGATTATACCCAGCAAAAATATTTGTATGCTACAGGCAAAGTAAGCAATATTACTGAGCGGCCGCTGTCTTATTTCTTAGATGGCGGTGTAGATTTTGCTTTGAGTGTAATGCACAAAGCAGATTTAAAGGTTTATAGTGAAAAAGTAATGGTAAGTAACCTACGGTTTTTAAAAGACCAACCTGTGCACAGGCATACAAGCTTTTTGTTTAGCTGTAATTACCGGATAAAAAATAAACAAGGGTCTTATAAAAACGTTGTACAACAATCTATATTTTTAAAATCGGCCGAAAGTAAAATGCCTTTAGTGGCTTATGGTTGCCTTTATGATATTACCCAATACCGGAACGATTCTAAAATATTTCACACGATTCAGCCTTTAGATACTACAGCAGCAATGGGCAATTTAGCAGAGCCCGCTTATAGCAATATTTACTTTGCAACGGAAGAAGATTCTTTACTTACACGGCGCGAAACCGAGATTTTAAAATGGGTTTGTGAAGAATTGGATAGTGATGAAATTGCCCAAAAGCTAAATATAAGCAAATTTACGGTAGACAATCACCGCCGAAATTTATTAATGAAAACCAATACAAAGAATTCGTTAGGATTATTCAAATACGCTATCAAACACCGTTTAATTTAAAAACATCTTGCAAAAAAAGTTTTAAAGTGGCGTTAAATGCCAGCGGCTGGTCCAGGTTAGCCAGGTGGCTGGCAGCGTCAATTATGTAAATTTTTTTGTTCCACAAAGGCAATTCCATCTTCTCTACCAAGGTTTGGGTAATAATTTCATCTTGTTTACCCAGCATAACCAAAATAGGTGCCGGCTGCTTTTTTATAAACGCCACTTCGTCTGAATATATACCCTGCTTAATGCTATTACTTAGTGCAGTTCTAAAGCCTGATTTAACCTTATGGTAATCTTCAAGCAAAAGCATTTTATCCAGTTTGTTTCTCGACAGGGAGGCTTTGGCTAAATAACGCTTTACTAACTTAAGCGGGGCATTTTCTGAAAATAATACCTCAGCTGTGAGCGGGTCGCTGATAGTATGAGCTGGCGTAATACCCGACCCTACCAAACTAGGGCAAACCAATACCACGCCGCGCGGCGAAATGTCAAAATTTAACATTTCTGCCACTATATTGCTACCCAACGATAAACCAACCAGTAAAAATTCTTTATTCTGCTTCAGGGTGTTAACTGCCTCGGCCATAAGGCATGCCATTGCTACCACATTATAGTCAGATTGGGGGTAAGTATCAGAAGCATGACCATGGCCTGGTAAATCAAATGCAATAAGACGGTAAGCTGTGAGCTGATCATCCTGTAATTGGTTGTGCCACAAACGGGCCGAATTGGCGTTGCCGTGAAAAAAAAAGATGGTATGTATGCCGCCGGGGTTTTGTTCGAGATAACTTAAAGTTGTGCTTTTTACAACTATATTTTTAGAGAACATCTTTTTGCTTTTAGATATTATATTCCCGACATACGTTTCAATTTATTTAATTTTCTTTATACTAAATATAATAAGTATCTATGATTCAAAATATTATAAAAATATATTTCAAGATTTGTGTTTGCCTATTAAACTTATTGTCCAGTGCTGGAAAAAGCCTTATGTTAACTGAAAAATTCCGCCATTAAGATTCGCAGCAGGTTTATTGGCGCTCACATCTCGCATACTACACAATTGACATTTTAATCTTAACAATTTTAGTAGCCTATGGAAAAATTAATGCTACCAGCCGATACGTTAAAAGATAAAGTAATATTAGTTACTGGGGGCGGAACTGGATTGGGTAAGTCTATGGCTACTAGTTTTTTACTTTTAGGAGCCCGCGTGGTTATTTGTAGCCGCAAGTTGCCTGTTTTAGAAGCCACGGCCAGCGAACTGCATGCACAAACCAAAGGGGAGGTGCTACCCTTGGCCTGTGATGTAAGATTGTATGCTGAGGTAGAAAATATGTTGCAAGCAGTACTGCAAAAGTGGGGGAAAGTAGATGTGCTGGTAAATAATGCCGCCGGCAATTTTGTCAGCCCCACCGAGCGCCTGAGCCACAAAGCTTTTGATGTGGTAACCGATATTGTTTTAAAAGGCAGTTATAATTGTACTCTGGCTTTGGGCAAACACTGGATAAGTCAAAAACAACCCGCCGTAATATTAAATATAGTTACTACTTACGCGTCTACCGGGTCGGGGTATGTGGTGCCGTCGGCTTGTGCCAAAGCAGGAGTACTGGCCTTAACCCGTTCACTTGCCGTGGAGTGGGCAAAGTACGGCATCCGGTCTAATGCCATTGCCCCCGGGCCATTTCCGACCGAAGGTGCCATGAGCCGCTTATTCCCGCCAACTATAGCCAAAGAAATAGACCCGTTAAATCGTATTCCGCTTAAACGTTTTGGCGAGCACCACGAACTAACCAACCTTGCTGCGTACTTAATCTCAGACTATGCCGCGTTTGTAAACGGCGAAATAATAACCATGGATGGTGGCGAATGGCTGTATGGTGCCGGCGAGTTTAACCATTTAGAAGCCGTGCCGCCCGATGTTTGGGATGCCTTGGCCCAGGACCGGGCAAATAAAAAAGAGTAAATTTATTCGCATTAAAAACGTAAACAGGACCTAAATATTAATTTTATTTATTAAAGAAATTCATGGTCCGCTCCAGGCCAATCGCTCCAAAAGATAAACTCATGTCGGCAGCCGTTTGAATTAATGCGGGTAACTGTTCGGTTTCTTCTTTAAAAAAGGGGCTTAGCACGTAATCTACCTGGCGGCCTTTAGGATAATTATCGCCTACACCAAAGCGCAGGCGGGCGTATTCGTTGTGGCCCAACGTTTCTTCAATGTGTTTTAAGCCATTGTGCCCACCCGCAGAGCCTTTTGCCCGCATCCGGAGCTTACCAAAAGGCAAAGCCAAATCATCGGTAATCACCAACATATTGGCAACCGGAATTTTAAGCGATGTAAGGTAATGCGCTACCGCTTTGCCGCTTAAATTCATGTAGGTAGTTGGTTTTACCAGCGTATAACTTTTGCCTTTATGCTTTATTTCGGTTACAAAGGCATGGCGGCTTAGCTCAAAATTTCCTTGGTTTTCCCGGGCTAAATAATCCAGCACCATAAACCCAATATTATGACGGCTGTCGGCGTATTCCGGACCAATATTGCCTAAGCCTACTAAAAGATATTTCATGTCGGGAGGTAGATTTTTTACAGTACCGGTTGGTTGGGGCTTACGGCCCCAGCCCAAAGTACCAGCCAGTTTTGTGATTATATTGGGCAAAAGGTTTTTATTATTTGCGCAAAATTAAAAGAATAATGTAAGAAGCGGTTGCCGCCAAATAAAAATCCTGCCCCACGCAATGGTAGGGCAGGATTTAAACCTAAAAGATATTTTAAAATTATTTTTCGTTTTGTTGCTGTTTCAGTGCCCGTGGAATAGTTACAGTAGCAACCGGCGCCGAAGCATTGGTTAAGATGGTATAATTTTCGGCTTTGATTTTGCCTACTTTTACCGAACGGCCTAACTCTAAATCCGAAATATCTACATCAATAAAATCGGGTAGATTGGCCGGTAAAGCTTTAACTTTAAGTTTACGCAGTTTAGCTACCAGTTTACCACCAGATAATACGCCTGGCGATACACCAACAAACCGAACCGGAACTTCCATTTTAACTTCTTTGTCGTCGCGCAGTTCCAGGAAGTCGGCGTGCACCAACATTTCGTTTACTGGATGAAACTGCACATCTTGTAAAATGGCTTTGTAAATACTACCTTCTATATTTAATTCTACGGTAGCAACCTCCGGAGAATAAACTAAGTCGCGGAACATGATCATGGGAACCTGGAAATGTACCTGCTCACCGCTACCGTACAATACACATGGTACATACGATTCTTCGCGAAGCCTTTTGGCTTCTGATTTACCGAGATTTGCTCTTTTAAACCCTATAATCTCTAAACTTTTCATTATTATTTGTTTTAAGTGTTTAGCTAATAGCCATTAGCTTTTAGCTGTTTTATTTATTTTTATTTGTACTCTTTTATTCTTACTCTAAATATTTCCAGGCGCTTCTGCGCTAAAAGCTTATGGCTATAAAAACAGCGAGCTGATAGACTCGTGGGTAACCACATTACTGATGGCCCGGGCAAATAATTGCGAAAACGACAACACTTTTATTTTAGAAGATTGGTGCCGTAACGGAATAGTATCCGAAACTACCAGTTCTTCCAGTTGCGAGTTTTCTATTCTATCGTAGGCCGGACCCGATAAAATAGGGTGCGTAATTACGGCTCTTACACTGCGGGCTCCGCGGTCTTTTAAAATTTCGGCCGCTTTGCAAATGGTTCCGGCGGTATCTACAATGTCGTCAACCATTACAATATCCTGGCCCTCTACATCGCCGATAACCTGCATAGAAGCTATTTCGTTGGCCCGGGCTCTTTGCTTATCGCAAACCACCATTTCAGCACCAAATTTAGAAGCAAACGCACGGGTTCTTACCACGCCGCCCACATCCGGCGAAGCAAACAATAGTTTATCGAGGTTCAGGCTTTTGATATAAGGCACAAATATGGCCGAACCATCTAAGTGATCTACCGGAATATCAAAAAAGCCCTGAATCTGGCCGGCGTGTAAATCGCAGGTCATTAGCCGGTCGGCGCCTACACTCTGTATGGCGTTGGCTACTACTTTAGAGCCAATTGCTACCCGTGGTTTGTCTTTGCGATCCTGGCGGGCATAACCGTAGTAAGGCACCACCACGCAAACTTTATGCGCCGAAGCACGTTTGGCGGCATCTACCAGGAGCATTAACTCCATTAAATTTTCGGCAGGCGGAAAAGTAGATTGAATCAGGAAAACTTCGCAACCTCGAACCGACTCATTGTAACTGGCCGAGATTTCGCCGTCGCTGAAGCGTTGAATAGAAACATCGCCGAGGGTAGTGCCATAAGCTGCGGCAATTTTTTCGGCAAGGTACCGGGATTGCGTTCCGGAAAAAATTTTAACTTGAGGCATTTTGTTTTAGTATATGAAAGCAGCGTGTGCGTTGGAGAAATAACAAAAGCCTAACATAAATTTATTCTTTGCCCACATTTCAAAAGGCCTATTAACAAAATTAACAATGCGCTATAACCCGGTGTACACCGCAGAAATCGCACATTGTTAATTATTTAAGTTGTCCGACCAGGTTTCGAACCTGGACTCTTCTGAACCAAAATCAGACGTGTTGCCAGTTACACCATCGGACAATTTTCCATTCG
>NZ_JBMQUD010000026.1:0-53415 GCF_057359045.1 Adhaeribacter sp. | reverse complement strand
GGGCTGCACCCGCCACTAGAACATGAATTACATCCCACAATTAATACTCCTTATATATGTTAATTCTTGCTTTCACAACTAATGATAAGAGACAAATATACTAAAATCTCGTGCATTGGGTAATTATAAGCAGGAATTTACAACCTTCCTACTAAATCTATTCCCATTGCCAGAGAATTCTGCTGTTGGTAAGACAAAGTTAAGGCAGAAAAAATTCGATTGACCTAACTAGCAAATACCCAACTTACCCTGATTATAATAAACTAGGGTGACTTAAGTTATTAGCTAGGAGCCGCTTAATGAGATAAAGCAGCATTGAATGGAAAGAATATTTTATGGAATTTATTCAAATAAAATTAAAGCAAATTTTACGCGTGTTAATGGTAAACCGATAGGGGATAAGCAGCAGTTTATTTAGTAGAATAAATATCGAAGCCGCCCGCATGAATAAAATAATAAGCCTGTTCGCCCACTAATGCTTGCAAGTAGGTTTTACCCTTTGGTAAAGGCAAATGCCGGGTTTTTTGGGTATAAAGGTTAAAAAAGCTGAGCTGATTATCTTTGATATAATAAAGTTCTTCGCCTTTAAAACCAATGTACGAGAGATTTGCTAAGGGCCATAAGCTTTTGTAATTACCCATATTATCGAAAACATAAATACCAGCTACCCGATCTACGAGGTATAAATTATTCTGGTACTCCCGCATAAACCTAATGTCGTTTTGCTGACCAGTTAATATTTGGTTTAATTGCGTTTTAAGTACTGCCTCGGGGTACCGGATATCTATTTTAAGCAAGGTAAAATCGCTTTCATTCAGGAGCCAGATGCGCTCGTCGGCTGCCAGGGTAGCCGCCCGAATGATGCCATCAGTACGTTCAGTAAGGCGGGTAGTGGAGAGTGGTGTCAGGAAGCGATCCAGCAGGGTAATCTGTTGCCGGTCGTCGTAGAATAAAAGTGTTTTTACGGCACTCCAGGCTTCGGCGCTAGCTACGTGGCCTGTAGCCGGCGGCGAAAACGTTTGTATCAACTGGCCATTAGGTGCAAATTTCTGTAAATTGTTTTTACGGTCGGTTACATAAATATTGGATAGCCGATCGATGGAAATAGCCCCCGGTTTTTCTATGGTAATACTATTAACTAATTGCCAGGTTTGCGCCCGCGCCGGAACTTGGTGCACCAGTAAGATAAAAGTGAGTAAGGGGTAGCTTACAGCTTTAATAAAATTTAAGGGTAACAGTTTGGCCATCATATTCGGCGTAAGAGCAATAATTGACCCATTCTCCTAAATTTATATACCGGCTCCGCTTATTTATTTCCAGGTCGAGGGGTAAGTGCCGGTGCCCAAAAATGTAATAATCGTGGTGAACAGTTTTTTCCATATCGGTGCAATATGTAACCAGCCATTCTTCGCCGGGTTTAAACACTTCATCGTGCTTGGTATTGCGGATACGGCTTTTCCGCGACCATGAATTAGCAATGCCAATGCCTAAGTTAGGATGAATCCGGGCAAATAACCACTGCGAAAACTTATGCGCAAATATTCTTTTTAATACCTTGTAGGTATAATCTTTAGGTCCCAGGCCGTCGCCGTGTCCAATATAAAAATTTTGGTTATTGATGCTGATGGAAACCGGCTGCCGGATTATTGGAATATTTAACTCCTGGGTAAAATAATCGAACATCCACATGTCGTGGTTGCCGGTAAATAAATAAATGGGTAAGCCACTATCGCTTAGTTCGGCTAGCTTGCCTTGTAACCTTATAAAGCCTTTGGGTATGGCGTGCCGGTACTCAAACCAGAAATCAAAAATATCGCCTACTAAAAAAAGCATTTGGGCATCTTGCTTTACCATATCTAGCCAGCGTACTATCTTTTTTTCGCGGGCTAAACTGCTGGCGGCATCGGGTACACCCAAATGAAAATCAGAAGCAAAGTATATTTTTTTACCGGGTACTAAATGGCTGCTAGAGGGTATCATCAATCAAAAATAATACAAGCTCTTTTGGGCCGTGTGCCCCCATTACCAAGGTTTTCTCGATATCGGCAGTACGGCTGGGGCCGCTTACCAAAGATATCATAGAAGGGATTTTGCCTTGGTACTTTTCGCGTACAAAAGTTAAACCTTGTTTAATATCGGGTAAAAGCTGCGAGGCATACGCTACTACCAGATGAATTTCGGGGTAAATGCTTAAACGCCGCCCGCTTTGGGTAGCTCCGCTAACCAAAATACTGCCGGTACGGGCAATTAAAGCTTCGCAGGTAGTTAAACCAGCTTCGGCGTGTTTCACAAAAGCCGATTCGTCGTCGGTGCAAGTAATACCACCTGCATGTAAACGGGCTTTTAAATCGGCCTCATAAACAAACAGGTAATTTATTTTTTTCTCTTTTTTATAAAGGTATAAATGATCCAGAAAGTTTTCCTCGGAATCGCAGTAAATAAAAGTGCCACTGCTTTTTACAAAAGTAGTCGCAAATAAAATGGATAGATCGTCCTCATCGAGTGGTGGATGCACCGAGGCGGTAAAATCAGGGGTAGAAGGCATAAAAGGCGCTGGTTTAGCCAGCGCCTCTCTTATTTTACCTAAAATTATGTCTTTCGAACGAGGTTCGTACATACCAGATGGTTATACTGGATTAAACATCAAAAGAATAAGTAGTACCGGGCCGGGCGCCTTCATTTTCGGGTTCCGATTCGGCTTCTTCCGGCTCCTTGCCATTTTGCGTTTGACCGTTTTGAGGCTTACCATTATTATCCTGGGCTACCGGAATCGGATGTGTTTCCTGTTCTACTTCGCTTAGGGTTTTGCTCCGGTCGGTACCGGCTGTATGCGCCTGATAAGTGGTAAGGGCCGCAAATGGCCGTTGACCTACCAATCGCTCCAGGTCTGTCTGGAACAGGATTTCTTTTTTCAGGAGTTCCTGGGCTACTACTTCCAGTTTATCTAATTTATCGATAAGCAATTGCTTGGTACGGTCATAAGCACTCTGGATAATAGCACGTACTTCGTTATCGATGGTTTGGGCAGTGGCTTCAGAATACGGTTTGGTGGTAGAATATTCGTTCGCACCTTTAGAATCGTAATACGAAATATTGCCAATCTTTTCGTTCATACCGTACATGGTTACAATGCTATAAGCCATTTTGGTAATGCGTTCTAAATCACTTAAAGCACCAGTAGAAATTTTTCCGAAGATAATTTCTTCGGCCGCACGACCACCCAGGGCCATACACATTTCGTCGATTAACTGCTCGGTGGTGTATAAAAATTGCTCTTTTGGTAAATATTGTGCGTAACCCAAAGCCGCAATACCACGTGGTACAATACTTACTTTAACCAAGGGGTCGCAGTGCTCCAGGAACCAGCCCGCAATGGCGTGACCCGCTTCGTGGTAAGCTACAATGCGTTTTTCTTCCGGCGAAATAATTTTGTTCTTCTTCTCTAAACCACCAATTACGCGGTCAATGGCGTCGTTGAAGTCTTGCATTTCTACCTTTTTCTTGTCGCGACGGGCGGCAATTAAAGCGGCTTCGTTACACACGTTGGCAATCTCGGCCCCGGCAAAACCAGGCGTTTGCGCCGATAATTTTTTGGCATCAATGTCCTCGGCCAAAGCTAAAGGCGCTAAGTGTACTTTAAATATTTCGGTACGGCCAACCAGATCTGGTTTGTCGATGCTAATCTGGCGGTCGAAACGACCAGGGCGCAGCAACGCTGAATCAAGGGTATCGGGGCGGTTAGTAGCCGCTAAAATAATTACGCCAGAATCGGTGGTAAAACCATCCATTTCCACGAGCAAAGAGTTCAGGGTATTTTCGCGTTCGTCGTTACCACCTGGTACTTGTCCGCGGCTCCGCGAACGGCCAATGGCATCAATCTCATCAATAAAAATAATACAAGGCGCTTTGGCTTTGGCTTGCTTAAACAAATCGCGTACCCGCGCAGCACCAACCCCCACAAACATCTCCACAAAGTCGGAACCTGATAAGGAGAAGAAAGGAACATCGGCTTCGCCGGCAACGGCTTTGGCCAATAAAGTTTTACCGGTACCCGGAGGGCCAACCAATAAAGCTCCTTTTGGAATTTTACCACCCAATACAGTAAACTTAGACGGGTTTTTCAAGAACTCTACAATTTCCTGGATTTCTTCTTTGGCTTCTTCCAGGCCGGCTACATCCTTAAACGTAATTTTAACTTTGTTTTCGGCATCGAACAAGGCAGCCCGTGATTTACCAATGTTAAAAATCTGGCCACCGGCACCACCGGTTGTTACCCGGCGCATCAGGAACCAGAAACCAAATAACATTAGCAGAATAAAGCCCCAGTTAACAAAAAACTCTGAAAACCCGGTTCTTTCTTCTATGCTGTAGCCAATGCGCTGGTCTTGCGGAATCTTTTCCTGCAGTTTAGCTAAATCTTCTTTAAAGCTCTCGCCGGAGAAAATAGGCAGGTAAAAATGTGGGCCTTGCTCCAGGGTAAATGCCCCCCGGCTCGGTACAATTTTACGATATTTCTCGTTCTCCAGGGCACTTTGGTTCAGGGTTACTTCAACAATGCGCTTGTTTACTACCACTACTAACCGTTCTACATCCTGGCTTAGAACCATGTCGTCGAACTGTTGTTGATTAATCTGGATAGTAGCATTACTGCGGTTAAAGTAAGCAATGCCAAATATTAAAAATACCAATGCTGCCAGTACCCACATTTGCATGGTTGGGCGCGGCGGCGTATTGGGCATATTTATCTTTTTTTTCTTAGGCGTTTTATCTGTCATCTACTTTTGCTTCAATAGTTTTTAGAACACGCTATAAGGCTAAATGTTCCGTAATATCTAAAATGTTTTATTATTCTTCTACGTACCGGATGGGAGCATCGCCCCATAAATCCTCCAAGGCATAAAATTCCCGTTTATCTTTCAGAAAAATATGCACTACCACATCTACGTAATCCAACAGAATCCATTCTTTATTGGTGCGGCCTTCGCTTTGCCACGGATTTTGCTGTGTTATTTTAAAAACCTCTTCCTCCACAGCACGGGCAATGGCATCTAACTGGGTATCGGAATTGGCAGAGCTTATTACAAAGTAATCAGAAACAGCATTATTTAAGGACTTAAGGTCAATTACACATATTTCAGAAGCTTTTTTTTCTTGCATGCCTTTTACTACCAGCTCTGCCAATATGTCTGAATTGTCCTTAATCTTCGTTTTTTTCATTGGTTATAACTAATTTTGAGATACAATATTATGAAATTCTTTGGATAAAATAGCGCTTAATACCCTATTTACAGGGCAACAATTAATATATTTACCGCAATGCGACTCAACTAACTCGTATGCGCAAGAACTTATTAACAAAAATGAAGCCACAGAAGGTTGCGTTGTAATTACAGACAACCAGACCCAAGGCCGCGGACAACGTGGCACATCCTGGGAAGCAGAACCGGGTAAAAATATAACTTTAACTTTAATTCTGAAGCCTAATTTTTTATCTGTTCAACACCAATTTAGCTTAAATATTTGTATTTCGTTGGGTGTACTGGCCTTGGTACGGCAATATTTACCCGATAGTACCGCCCTTAAACTTAAATGGCCCAACGATGTCTATTACGGAAATAAAAAAATTGGTGGTATATTAATTCAAAATTCTATTAGCGGCCAGTATTTACAACATGCAATTATTGGAATTGGTTTAAACATAAATCAGATTTGTTTTGCTGCTCCGGGCGCATCGTCGTTGGCCCAGATTACCTGCCAGGCGTATGCAATACCAGTATTAATCAAGGGATTACTGGAAAGTTTAGAGGCGCACTACCTGGCTTTGCTGCAAGGAAAAACGGAGAACCAGAAAAACGAATACCTGGCGCATCTGTACCGGTATCAGCAAGCGCATTATTTTAAGGTTAACAATGCTGTAGTAAAGGGTGAAATTACCGGCATAAATGCTACCGGCCACCTGGGGTTAGAGATTGCTGGGGCGGTGCAATATTTTGGATTAAAGGAAGTAGAATTTTTAAATTAAAATATTAGGAATTAGAGATTAAATTAGTATATTTATCAGGTTCTTTCATGCTTCTATTTATTACCACAGGAGTCTGGTTCTGTTTACATTTTAGTACCTAATAGCTCCTTTTTATATTCTGTACAAATTTTCCAGTTTAAGTAAATAAGTCGGTAATCTGCATTTGTTTTTGTTGCGTCTGTCTGGGTTATTTTTGCCAAATATTAATATTATTTGAATAAAAATTAGATTTGTTGTAACTAAACAGCCAGGTTACGGTATAGCAGATAAATTAAAGAGCAGAACGATAGAAGGGGCAATTATTTAGTCAGTTTGGCTGGGTTTTTGTTAATTAAATTTTTAAATAATTACGCCAATTATTCTTTAGGCTTTTATAAAGTGGCCGCAAATTATACGATAAATAGGGCAGACGTTTTCTTTTGTGTGCTTATATTTGATTGTTTTTAAGTAAGTTGTATACCTGATTATATATGATTACTTCTATTAAATTTGCGTTCTTAGTTTTCTAGGCTTATATTTGGGCCAATTGGCAGAAGTTATATTTGAAATTAAAATATATGACATGAAAATTTTTACTAAATTATTAATACCCATTTTCCTGATAGCTACGTGCTTTACCGGCTATGGTGCCAGTAAAGCGTATAGCACATTTGGCGATGGCGTATATATTCCAAAAAATCCATTAGCAGCGCAGGCCGATGTTTCTGCCTGGTTAGGTAAATCGGGCAGCCGTTTGGTAAGCACCAGTTTTAAATCAGCTTTGGATTGGTCGCTTCTAAATAAAAATTTATATAAAAGCTTATCTATGCCCAAAAGAATCGGCTATAGTTTTACAGCCAATTCTGCTAGCGCTTCTATGCTGGGCGTAAGCATGATTAATACCAACCAAAGCTGGGATGAAGGCCGTATTAAGCCTACTTTAAGTGCTTATCCCAATCCTTCTAAAGGATTAATTAAAATTAAGCTGGTACAATCTGGGAACGATATTTATAAGATTACTTTTTCTAACACCATTGGCCAGGTACTTAAAACCATTAAGGTGCCCGATGCCGCGCGCGAATCAGAAATTAAACTTGATTTATCGGATTATCCGGCCGGAGTATATTTTTACAGCCTGCTGGTAAACGATAAAATGGTTGAAACCAAGCGTTTGATTTTGCAACAATAAAATATATTAAAATTAGTTAAGATAAATAGCCGACCTGACAGGGCCGGCTTTTTTTTTAGATAATTTTAACACCAGTTCTTGTATAAGAGGTAATTTGTTTAATTTCGGGGATTATTTCTAAATCCATTTATGAGTAATTATAACAAGATTAATAACGTTATTGGTTGGATAGTCTTTTTAATATCGGCCACTGTATACGGGATT
Organism: Adhaeribacter sp.; assembly: GCF_057359045.1. Lineage (NCBI taxonomy): Bacteria > Pseudomonadati > Bacteroidota > Cytophagia > Cytophagales > Hymenobacteraceae > Adhaeribacter > Adhaeribacter sp. The sequence continues at coordinate 46,021 of NZ_JBMQUD010000026.1, read as the reverse complement.
ACCATTGAACCAACCGCCAGCTTCTGGGATGCCGGCGAGTTTATTGCTTGTTCTTACAAATTATTAGTGCCGCACCCTCCCGGAGCGCCTTTTTATTTATTGGTTGGCCGCATTTTTTCTTTATTTGCCGGCGATAATGTACTTCTGGTAGCACCGCTGATAAACTTTTTATCGGGTTTGGTAAGTGCGTTTACCGTATTGTTCTTGTTCTGGACCATAACTATTCTGGGCCGCAAGTTGTTGGTTAAAACTACCGATGTGCCTACTACCGGCCAAACCTGGATTTTAATGGGCAGCGGTATGGTTGGTGCGCTGGTCTTTACATTTAGCGATTCTTTTTGGTTTTCGGCAGTAGAGGCTGAGGTTTACGGCATGTCGGCTTTTTTCTCGGCATTTGTATTCTGGGCCATGTTAAAGTGGGAAGGTAAAGCCCACGAAGTAACCGCCGATAAATGGCTAATCCTGATTGCTTACATGGTAGGGTTATCTATTGGAGTACACTTACTAAATTTATTGGCTATTCCGGCCCTGGCCTTTATTTACTATTATCGCAAAACAACCAAGCCTACCCGCAATGGCTCTATCCTTACTTTTGTAGTTAGTGCTTTAATTATTGGGCTGATTTTGTGGGGCGTAATTCCGGGACTGCCTTCGGTGGCCGGTTCTTTTGAGGTTTTCTTTATCAATAATATTGGTTTACCCTTTGGTAGTGGTATTTTTATTTTCCTGGCTTTGTTTATTGGGGTGATTTTATACGCGTTCCGGTATTCAGTAGCCAAAGGCAAAAGGTATTTAAACACGGCGCTGCTTTGTTTTGTGTTTATCTTAATTGGTTACTCCTCTTACCTGATTATTCCTATTCGGTCGGCTTACGACCCTACTATTGATGAGAACGACCCCGAGAATATAGTAAGCTTTGTTTCTTACCTGAAACGGGAGCAATACGGCGACCGGCCTTTGTTGTACGGCCCGCAGTTTACCGCCGAAGTAATTGACCAGAAACAAGGCGACCCACGCTATATTAAAGGCAAAGACAAGTACGAAATTGTAGATTACAAGATTGAGCCTGTATACGACCCGCAGGGCATGAGTTTGCTGCCACGTATTTACAGCAACCAGGCCATGCACATTCAGGAATACAAAAAGTGGGTGCCTATTCAAGAAGGCCGTAAGCCTACTATGGGCGAAAACCTGTCGTTTCTGATGAAATACCAGTTAGGGCACATGTACTGGCGCTATTTCCTGTGGAATTTTGTGGGCCGCGATAGCGATGTGCAAAACGCCGGGGTGCTTTGGCCCCTCGAAAGCAATGCCGGCCTGCCTGATCGGGTGGCTGATAGCAAAGCTCGTAATAACTTTTATATGCTGCCACTGTTGCTGGGTATATTGGGCTTAATTTACCAGGTGCGTAAAAACCAACGCGATGCATTTATTGTGGGCTTGTTGTTTTTCTTTACCGGCCTGGCCATTGCCTTGTACCTGAACCAGCCACCCACCGAACCACGGGAACGTGATTATACCTTTGCGGGCTCTTTCTTTGCTTTTTCTATCTGGATTGGGTTAGGCGTGCTGGCCTTATATGATTGGCTACAAAAAATTATTAAAAGCGATACAACCCGGGCAGCTTTAATTACCCTGGTTTGCTTAAGTGTACCGGTAATAATGGCTGTGCAGGGTTGGGACGACCACGATCGGTCGGACCGCTACCATTCCGTAGATTCGGCCAAAAACCTGTTGAGTTCCCTGGCGCCTAATGCTATTTTATTCACCAACGGCGATAACGATACTTTCCCGCTATGGTACGCCCAGGAAGTAGAAGGTTTCCGGACCGACGTACGCGTAGCCGTATTGAGTTACCTGAACACCGATTGGTACATCGACCAGATGAAACGCCGCTCTTACAAGTCAGAGCCATTGCCTATTTCGTTAGAGATTGAGAACTACCGCCAGGGCACCAACGATTATTTGCCTTTTGTGGAACGGCCCGAAGTAAAAGCCGGCATCGATTTAAAACGGTACATTGGTTTGGTTAAAGAAAACCACCCGGTACTGCAGGTAGCGGCCCAGAATGCCAAACCATTTTTGTCGTTCCCAACCAAAACTTTTTCTTTAGATATAGACAAAGCAGCGGTAATCCAGCATAAAGCAGTTCCGGCCGACCGGCAAGATCAAATTCTGGATCAGCTTTACTGGAGTATTGGTAAATCGGCTATTGAGAAAAAACACTTGGTTATTCTGGATATTCTGGCGACTAACAACTGGAAGCGCCCGGTATATTTCTCAACCACCACCAGCTCCGCCGATTACCTGAACCTGCAACCTTATTTCCAGTTAGAAGGCTTGGCATTTAGAGTAGTACCGGTTAAAAATCCGGAGAATGAAGCTGAAGGGTACGTAGAAAAAGAAATCATGTACGACAACATGATGAATAAATTTAGCTGGCGCAACCTGGATAACCCTAATATTTTTTACGACGACAGCTACGTAAGCCAATTGCCGCCAAATACCCGCGATAAGTTTTACCGGTTAGCTACGGCTTATTTGCAGGCCGGCGATAAGGCCAAAGCCAAGGCTGTATTAGACCGGTGCTTAACCGTAATGCCTGATAAGTCTATTCCGTACGATTATTATACGCCGCAGTTTATAGAACCATTGGCCGCGGTAGGCGAGAAGAACCGGGCTATTGGCATTATGGATGTTATGGCTAAACGGGCTACCAAAGCCTTGGCTTATTATGCCAACGACCCGAATAGCGCCTTATTCGACCGCGAAGTGCAAACCAATTTTATGATTTTGCAGCAACTAATTATGTCGGCCAGGGCCTTGGGCATGAACGAGAAAGCCGCCGAAATGGAACAAACCTTTATGAAATATTACGGTAATCGTTAAGAATAAAAAAGCAAAAAGAAACCGGTTCCGCCCGAACCGGTTTTTTTTTGCTGATAGAGGTGTTTATTCCCAAAGACGTGAATAGATATAGATTTTCTCTTTCGATTTACGTTACTTAAAATAAATACCTGCCCCTGAAATATTATGAACCGCGAAAAGAGTTTACTGCTTTTGCTGTTGGTGTTTTGCCTGGCAGCCTGTACGCCCAAACAGGTCATGAACCGGCAAAACCTGCATTATGCGTATATTCCGGCTACCACTATTGCGTACGATTTACTCGCCGAACGCGATAGTCTGCAGATTTTTTTAAAGTTTGCCGATGTTAATTTATTTAAAGGTGTACCTAAATCGCAGTTAAAGCTGCTGTATACCATTAGTTTGCGTTACGATCGCCCCGAAATTATTCGGCGCGATTCGGTAAAACAATTTGGGCAACGGCTGCAAATAACCGACGAGTACGCCTTGGTTAATTTTAAGCTTCCCCTGGCCGGTATAACCATTCCGTCGGTTTTACAATTACAGGTGCCCCAACACGTTGCCGATAAGGAATATATTTGGCTGGACATACCGCTTACGAAAGATAACTTAGCCAAGAAAGTAACTGTTACCAATCCCGGTACCGGTATGCCTTTGTTTCGGCCGTACGTAAATACTGCTGAGCAAATTACTTTAATAACAACCAACACATCGGGCCGTTTGCCGCTAAAGCAATACGAAGCCAATTTTCCGGCGGCCTTGCCGCCCTTTTCTCTTAACCAAAAAAATGTAGCGCCTTCTTTGCGGTTAATCCAGTCGCAGGATATTGCCCCCGGCGAACCTTTTACTTTAAGCACCGAAGGTTTATATGTGCTGGGAACCGGCGATGCCGGCACTACTTTAATCACAGTGGAAAATCAGTTTCCGGAGCTTACCACGGCCCGCGAACTGATTGAACCACTCATTTACATGACCAGCTCCGACGAGCGTAAAAAACTGTATGCCGCCGAGGAGCCCAAGCGCGCCCTGGATCGGTTTTGGTTAGATATTGCCAACCAGGATCAGAATTTAGCCAAACAGCTTATTAAAATTTATTACCAACGGGTAAAAGAAGCCAATATTTTTTTTAGCTCGCACAAAGCCGGCTGGTTAACCGACCGCGGTATGCTTTATATTATCTTTGGCGTTCCGGATGCCGTTCACCGGAGGTTCGACGGCGAAGAATGGATTTACAACCGTAAGGCTCAAGGCGGCCCACCTTTAAAATTTGCATTTATTAAAAGACCAAATAATTTTACCCAAAATCATTACGAACTGGTCAGAAACCCCAGTTACGAGTTTTTGTGGTATAGCACTGTAGAAAAATGGAGAAAAGGAATAATTCTGGAAGAATAAATTACCGGGCCCCGCGCCGGGAATCCGCCGAAAAGATTCAAATGATATTTGGGTTGCGGCCCATAACCGAAGCTTTACTGGCCGGCAAAGACTTAGAGCGCATTTATTTGCAAAAAGGTCAGCGCAACAGCATGACCATTGAAATAATGGAACTGGCGCACCGCGCCAATGTGCCGGTAGCAATGGTACCACCCGAAAAACTGGACACCCTTACCCGAAAAAATCACCAGGGAGCAGTAGCTTATTTATCGGCGATTACCTATGCGCCGCTCGATAATATTGTTACCGGCATTTACGAAAGCGGTAAAAGTCCGCTTTTACTTATTCTGGACCGGATAACTGATGTGCGTAATTTTGGCTCTATTGCCCGCAATGCCGAGTGTATGGGGGTTGATGCTATTGTTATTCCGAGTAGAGGAGCGGCGCAAATAAATGGCGATGCTTTAAAAACATCGGCAGGCGCTTTAAATATTATTCCGGTTTGCCGCGAAAATAACCTGAAAGACACCTTGCATTACCTGCAAAATTCCGGTATCCAGATAGTGGCCTGCACCGAAAAAGGCGAAACCAATATCAACGAGAATACCCTCGATTTTACCGGTCCTACCGCTATTTTAATGGGTAGCGAAGAAGATGGTATTTCGCCGGAATACTTGAAAAAAGCAGATTTGAAAGTTAAAATTCCTTTGGCGGGGCAAATAGGTTCCTTAAATGTTTCGGTGGCCAGCGGTATTATTTTGTTTGAAGTGCTGCGCCAACGCTTGGCGGTTAATCTTTAGCCATTATTTGTTATTCGCTGTTCTTTAATCGTTATTCGATGATTGGTGTTTGTTAAGTTTATAGTAGTAGGTAGACTACTGCTACCCATAACCAGATTTTGCCTAAACTTTAAACAACTTACACAAATCGAACATCGAATAACGATTAAAGCACAACGATTAATTGTAGCCGGGGCCTTTTTTAGATTTTACATCGGCCACAAAATCCTTTACTTTTTGCTCATCTTGTTTCGGACAAATCATGAGCACATTATCAAATTCTGCTACAATAAAATCAGTTAAACCATTTATAACAACTAAGCGCTCTTTGGGCGTTTTTATAATACAGTTGTGGGTATCGTAAAGTAGGGCATCGCCGTCAATCACATTGCCGGTTTCGTCTTTGTCGCTGATACTATAAAGTGAGTTCCAGGTGCCTAAATCCGACCAGCCAAAATCACTTAACAGTACAAAAACATTGTCGGCTTTTTCCATGATGCCGTAATCAATAGAAATATTGCGGCACTGGGTATAAGCCCGCGAAATAAATTCATCTTCCCGGTTGGTATACAAGTAAGACAATCCATCTTCAAAAACTTCGGCAATTTCGCTTAAATATTGTTTAAAGGCCGAAATAATCGAGCGCACACTCCAGATAAATATACCGGAGTTCCAAACAAAATCACCGCTGTCGAGGAACATTTGCGCCAGTTCCAGGTTTGGTTTCTCGGTAAAGGTTTTTACTTTTTTCAGGGGCTGCCCTTCGTCTATAAACTGAATATAGCCATAACCGGTATCGGGGCGGCTGGGCGTAATGCCCAAGGTAATCAGTACATCCGAAGCTTGGGCGGCTGCCAGCGCCTCACGGATTGTATCCTTAAAATTTTCTTCTTTCAGAATAACGTGGTCAGACGGGGCCACAACCAAAGTAGCGTTGGGGTTTATTTTATTTATTTTATAGCTGGCGTAGGCAATAGCCGGGGCCGTGTTCCGCCCAATTGGTTCGCACAAAATCTGGTCGTCGTGGAGTTGTGGCAGTTGTGCCTGTACCAAACCTTTGTAGTCCTGGTTGGTAACAATATAAATATTTTCGGGCGGGCAAATATCCTGAAAACGATTTACGGTCATTTGCAGCATACTGGCACCTACACCCAGTACATCATGAAACTGTTTTGGATTATTGGTGCGGCTAAAAGGCCAGAAGCGGCTACCAATGCCACCGGCCATTATTACTACAAATGTGTTTTTGCTTTCCATTAAATCAAGCCTTCTTTAAGTAAATCGTGTAAGTGAATAAACCCGGCAAAGTTACCAGATTTTGTAACAATTAGCTGCGTAATATTGCGCTTTTGCATTATTGCCAGGGCGGCCGCAGCATATTCATCTTCATCAATGGTTAAGGGAGCCGCCGTCATGATGTCTTTGGCCTGAATGGTTTGTAAAGAATCGTACTTATCCAGCATGCGCCTTAGATCGCCATCAGTTATAATGCCGATTAAATTTTGATTACCAGCCGCCAAAACAGCCGTGGCACCTAAGCGGCTAGAAGAAATCTGAATAATTATTTCTTTTAAAGAAGCGGTTTCGCTTACGGCCGGAGCAGCATTTTGAGGATAAATGTCGCATACCCGCAAGTACAAACGTTTGCCCAAAGCCCCACCCGGATGCAGGTTGGCAAAATCGCCGCTGCCAAAGTTACGGGTTTCCAGCAGACATACCGCCAGGGCATCGCCCAGAGCCAAGGCGGCCGTAGTGCTGGCGGTTGGTGCTAAATTATGCGGACAAGCTTCGCGTTCTACCGTAGCATTTAAAACATAATCGGCTTGTTGGGCCAAATAAGACTCGGTGTTGCCCACCATAGCCGCCAGTTTAGAGCCTTTGCGTTTAAGCAAGGGTACTAAAACTTTTATTTCGGGAGTGTTGCCGCTCTTAGAAATACAGATTACAAAATCGTTTGGCTGTATCATACCAATGTCGCCGTGAATGGCATCGGCAGCGTGCATAAATAAAGCCGGGGTGCCGGTAGAGTTTAGCGTAGCTACAATTTTGGCGGCAATATGGGCACTTTTACCAATTCCGGTTATTACCACCCGGCCGGTTAAGGCCAAAATATCGTTTACACAAGCTTCAAAATCAGCATCCAGGTAGTTTTCCAGCTGTTTAATGGCCCTGGCCTCTTCCTGCAAAACATTTTTTGCTATTAAAGTAATATTTTTTATTATATTCAATTTAAATTTGTATTACGCAATATTTGCAGCAATTAGACAATCAAGCTTTTTTAAAAACAACAGAAATATTCTCACCCCATAAACATGTTAGTAACACAAGAGGTAAATTTAAAGGACAAATTAAAAGAAGTTTTTGGGTATAACCAATTTAGAGGTAACCAAGAGGCAATAATTAACAATATTATAAATGGGAACAACACATTTGTAATCATGCCAACTGGTGCTGGAAAATCGTTGTGCTATCAGCTTCCGGCTCTTGTGCTGCCGGGTACGGCAATTGTAATTTCGCCGCTAATTGCCCTGATGAAAAATCAGGTAGACCAGTTAAATGCCTTTGGGGTTAATGCCCAATTTTTAAATTCTACGCTTACCAAAGCGGAGATGAACAAGGTAAAAAAAGAAACCATTAGCGGCGAGGTAAAGCTGCTTTACGTAGCGCCCGAATCTTTAACCAAAGAAGAAACAATAGATTTTTTACAAAAAGCGCAAATTTCTTTTGTTGCCATTGATGAGGCCCACTGTATTTCGGAATGGGGACACGATTTCAGGCCTGAGTACCGCAAAATACGCGGTATTATCGATAATATTGGTAATTTGCCCATTATTGCACTTACCGCCACGGCTACACCTAAGGTACAGCTCGATATTCAGAAAAACCTGCAAATGGACGATGCTTCGGTATTTAAATCGTCGTTTAACCGGACCAATTTATACTACGAGGTGCGGCCCAAGCACAATACCAAAAAGCAGCTAATCCAATACATTAAAAAACATAAAGGCAAAAGCGGTATTATTTACTGCCTGAGTCGCAAAAAAGTAGAAGAAATTGCCGAACTGCTGCGTGTAAACGATATTAAAGCCTTGCCGTACCATGCCGGTTTAGATTCTAATATACGCATGGCCAACCAGGATGCTTTCCTGAACGAAGATGCCGACGTAATTGTAGCCACCATTGCTTTTGGAATGGGCATTGATAAACCCGATGTACGTTTTGTTATTCATTACGACACTCCTAAATCTATAGAAGGTTATTACCAGGAAACCGGCCGGGGCGGGCGCGACGGACTGGAAGGCAATTGCCTCATGTTCTATTCTTACGACGATATTGTTAAACTCGAAAAGTTTAGCAAAGACAAGCCCGTTACGGAACGCGATAATTCTAAACTTTTGCTCCAGGAAATGGCCGCTTACGCCGATTCGGCGGTTTGCCGGCGCAAACAATTGCTGCACTACTTTGGCGAGATCTTTGAGAAAGACTGCGGCTTCTGCGATAACTGTGTGCACCCCAAAGAACGGTTTGAAGCCGGCGACGAAGTTTTACTGGCCTTGAAAACTGTAGTACAAACCGACCAGCGTTTTGGCATGGACCACCTGGTAGCCGTGCTTACCGGCATGAAAGACCAGTACGTAGAAAGCTATGGCCACGACCAGTTAGAAGTGTATGGCAAAGGCAGTGAACAAGATGCGCAGTTCTGGACTTCCGTAATCCGGCAAATACTTTTATCGGGGTTCTTAGAAAAAGACATTGAAAACTTTGGCGTACTTAAAATATCCCAGAAAGGCTTAGATTTTATTGATGCGCCGCATCCGGTAAAAATAGCCAAAGACCATAACTTCGAAGAAGAAGTTCAGAAAGAAGAAGAAAAAGAAGAAATTCAGTCTTCGGCCGGGCACGATACCGTACTGTTTGACATGCTGAAAGCGCTACGGAAAAAAATGGCTAATCAGTTAGATTTGCCGCCTTACGTACTTTTCCAAGACCCGTCTTTAAAAGAGATGGCTACTACTTACCCCACTAAAAAAGAAGATCTGGCCCACATTTCGGGAGTAGGTATGGGTAAAGTGCAGAAGTTTGGCAAGCCCTTCCTGGATTTAATTACCAAATACGTAGAAGACAACGATATTGTAACTGCGGCTGATGTGGTGGTAAAATCGGCGGTAAATAAATCTAAAATTAAGATCTACATTATTCAGCAGATCGATAAAAAGATGGATTTAGAAGAAATTGCCGCTTCTAAAGATATAACCATGGCCGAGCTCATTGAAGAAATTGAGCACATTTGCTACTCCGGCACTAAGCTAAACCTTAATTATTATATAGACGAAGTAATGGACGAAGAGCGGCAGGATGAAATTTACGATTACTTTATGCACGCCAGCACCGATAATATTGCTGTTGCTTTAAAAGAATTAGGTACCGACGATTACACCGAAGAAGATCTGCGCCTGATGCGGATTAAATTCTTATCGGAATACGCTAACTAAGTGTTTAGGCTACAAATATTTAACTTTATTTAATCGCTTTAAAAAGTTTTTAAACATTTAAAATAGATATAAAAAAGGCCAGCCGCTTAGGGTTGGCCTTTTATTTTTTATAACCTCATAAATTAAAATTCCTGAACGAAATTTAAATCCATTTCCTAAAAGCTGTAACTTCGCCACTTAGGTTAGCCTAAATAACCGATTAAAAAAAAGACCAGTTCAGCAAATTATTATAACATGAATATATTAATTATTGGTTCGGGAGGAAGAGAGCACGCTTTGGCCTGGAAACTGCGCCAAAGCCAGTACGCCGACAAAATATTTGTAGCGCCAGGTAACGCTGGCACCGCCCAGGTAGCCACCAACATAGATATTGCTATTACTGATTTTGAAGTGCTCGCCAAATTTGCTGACGATTACGATATTATGATGGTAGTAGTAGGGCAGGAAGCGGCTTTGGTTGAAGGTATTCATGATTATTTTAAAAGCCTCGAAAATTCGAAACATATATTGGTGGTAGGTCCGTGTAAAGACGGCGCCCAACTGGAAGGCAGCAAAGATTTTTCTAAAAAATTTATGCAGCGCCATAACATACCAACGGCCCGCTACCGCTCCTTTACCCAGGAAAACTATACTGAAGCGCTGGATTATTTAAAAACACACCCATATCCGGTTGTACTAAAAGCCGATGGTTTGGCCGCTGGTAAAGGCGTAATAATTGCGCAAAACTACGAAGAAGCCAGTGCCGAGCTGGAAGGCATGTTGCACCAGAACCGGTTTGGTGCCGCCGGTAATAAAGTAGTAATCGAAGAATTTTTAACCGGTATAGAGTTATCGGCCTTTATTTTAACAGATGGCAAAGAATACGTAATGCTGCCGGAAGCCAAAGATTATAAGCGTATCGGCGAAGGCGATACCGGCCTGAATACCGGTGGCATGGGTGCTATTTCGCCAGTACCGTTTGCCGATGCCGTTTTTATGCAAAAGGTAGAAGAGCGCATTATTAAGCCTACTATTGCCGGTTTGCAAAAAGAAGAAATTTCGTATTTCGGCTTTTTATTTATTGGCCTTATGAATGTAAACGGCGAGCCGTATGTAATTGAATATAACGTTCGGTTAGGCGATCCGGAAACTGAAGCCATTTTACCCCGCATCCAAACCGATTTGTTTGAATTGTTCCGGGCCATGCACGACGGCGAATTAAGTAGTTTTAAATTAGATATTGATCCGCGTACTGCGGCCACCATTATGTTGGTAGCTGGCGGTTACCCCCAAGCGTATGAAAAAGGTGATGTTATTACCGGTTTAGAACCCCAGGCCGAAGTGCTTGTTTTTCATGCCGGTACCGGTGTAAATGACAAAGACCAGATTGTTACCAACGGTGGCCGGGTAATTGCGATAACGGCGTTGGGCGCTAATATTCCCGAAGCTTTAACCAAAGCAACCACGGCGGCCGAAAAAGTAACCTGGAATAACCGCTACTACCGCAAAGACATCGGCTTTGATTTACAGTAAAATTTAATAAACTGCGAATACTTTAGTAGAAATATTCTTTTGTTTTCTAAAGATTAAGCTTATAAAAAATAAAAGCGGGCTGAATATTTAAATTCAGCCCGCTTTTATTTTAGGCAGTTAAACCGGTTAACCAGGTAAAAGGCAGTTTAGCAATATTCATCGAAAGCGCCTTTCAGGTTATCTACAATTCTTACCAGGTCGTTGCCTTCTATGTGGTAACGCTCAATCATGTGCACCAACTCGCCGTTTTTAAACAAGGCAATAGACGGCGAAGAAGGAGGGTACGGCAGCATGTGTTCCCGGGCTTTTGCTACCGCTTCGGTTTCCATACCTGCAAAAACAGTAACCAGCTTATCCGGACGTTTATCAGAAGCCGAAACTGCCATTTTCAGGGCCGGACGTGCTTTGGCGGCGGCACAGCCACAAACCGAGTTCACGGCTACTAAAACGGTTCCCTCATTTTCAGATAAAGCTTTTTCTACTTCTTCGGGGGTCATTAATTGCTCAAATCCAGCTGAAGTTAAATCTTCACGAATTGGAGCCACCATATATTCAGGATACATTCCCATATTACTAATTTTTAATTTATTTAATTAAATATAATGCAAAAATATATAAACCCAATTTAAACCGAAAGGTTCAGGATCAGATTTCTTTGTATTACCGGTTTACATCAGTAGAACAAACAGTCGTTTAGCTGGGTTCAGGTTAGCCTTTAGATAATTTGGGATTTAAGAAAAATTAGGGTTGTAGGGGCAATTGCTAGCTCAATGGCGTAATTTATTCGCGGGGAAATACAGTACAACCAGCTATTTACATTTTTGGTTTAAAATTATTTTAGCCTTGGCATAGCCCATTTGGCTGGCTTTTTCCCAGTTGTGGCAGCCGCCTTGCCGGTTCCCTTGGTTAAATTGGGCCATGCCTAATAAATAATAAGCAGCAGCATCTTGCGGATCTAGCTGCGTAGCCCGGGTAAAATCCGTAATGGCACCCGCATTATCTTTTAACAATCCTTTGGCTATACCCCGGTTATAATAGGCCGCACCAAAGGCCGGTTTTAATTCTATTGCCCGCGAATAATTCTGGATAGCAGCCGCCTGTTTTCCCTGACCAGCGTAAGCAAGGCCCCGGTTATAATAAATATCGGCTTGCCGGGGAGCCAATTTTAAAGCTTTATTAAAATCCAGAATGGCGTTAACATAGTTACGGAGGCTGGTATAGCTTAATCCGCGGTTATTATAGGCTTGTACCAAATCTGGTTTTAAAGCTATGGCCTGGGAAAAGTCCTCGATGGCCGCATTAAAATTTTGAGCTTTAAACTTACGGTTACCGGCATCTAAATATTCCTGGGCAGTTTGGGCCTGGGCAGTTGCTAAGCTTCCCATTAAAAAGAATAAAAAGCAGAACAGCGCGTAAATTTTATTCATCTTTTGAGATATGTTAATTATTCATTTGGCCTACTAAGTTATAAAATATAATGGCTATATAGCTTTAAGTAAGAATAAAATCCGGCTAAAACGCTATTATTGCCCGGTTTCTTTTTTCAGTCATAGCCAAATCTTTAAAATTATTTTATTCTATTGTGCCGTGCGCAACAGGAAATATTAGTTTGTTTTCTAATGCATACTTATGTTTATTAGAGATAAATAAATCTTCTCATAAGAATCAAAAGTGTTGTCGCCGGATTTAGTTACCCAGGAATTGCCGGGCCGAACCTTGCGTACGGCCGATAAAGAATATTTATACTTTAGTGGAACCTCGTACCTGGGCATGGGCCGAAACCCGGATTTTAATGCCTATTTGCACGAAGGGCAGCAGCGCTACGGTACCAATTATTCCAGTTCGCGGTTATCTAATGTACAGTTAGCTATTTTTGCCGAAGCTGAAAATTACCTGGCGGCTTATACCGGTGCCGAAGCGGCTTTAACTGTTTCGTCAGGCTTTTTGGCCGGGCAATTGGTAGTAAGAACATTGGCTGGCACCGGCGATTTTATATATAGCCCAGGCGTGCACCCGGCTTTGGGCTTAAACCCGACTCTTTATTCAGAACAGGAATTTAATACCTGGGCGCAGCAAGTTCCCCGCTTAATCAACGCGTCATCTGCGCAGAAAATATTCCTGTTGTTTAACGCCCTCGACCCGCTCTTTGCCCAGGAATATTCTATGGATTGGCTACAATCTTTACCCCATACCAATAGAAATATTACCCTTATTATCGACGATTCGCATGGCTTTGGAATTACCGGTAAAAATGGAGCAGGAATTTTTAACCAATTGCAAGTGCCGTCTTTTGTCTCTAAAATTGTGGTGAGTTCAATTGGCAAAGCTTTGGGTATTCCGGCAGGCGTTATCCTGGCCGATAAAGCCAGTATCGATACCTTTAAAAAAAGTTCTTTTTTTGGCGGCGGGTCCCCGGTTGCGCCGGCTTATTTGTACGCTTTTATGCAGAGCATGCAACTTTATGAGCAGGCCCGACAGCAATTACAGGCTAATATCCGTTATTTTTTAGCTAAGCTTAAATACCCCGGCTTATTCCGGTTTTTGCGCAACTACCCGGTCTTTTACACGCCTCAGCATCAGTTATACCCATACCTGCTGGCGCATAATATTCTTATTTCCAGTTTTTCGTATCCTACGCCGGCCCATGCACCCATTACCCGCGTTATTTTAAATAGTTTGCATACCCCCACCGATTTAGATACGCTCACCAAGTACATAAATAATTTTTGCGCCGAAATACAAACAGTTTAATACAGGAGTTAAAATTCTATCGACCTAAAATACTATCTTGTAAGCCCAATTAACTTTACTTTTAGCAGCATACATGGCTTTAAACTACCTCTGGATTGCTTTTTTTCTGATTGCTTTTGCCATTGCCCTTTTTAAATTAATATTTTTTCAGGATACAGCTATTTTTCAGGCTTTGGTAACCAGTACCTTTGATAATGCTAAAACCGGTTTTGAAATATCTTTGGGCTTGACGGGTGTAATGACCTTGTGGCTGGGGCTGATGAAAATAGGAGAGCAGGGTGGTATTGTGGCCATTCTGGCAAAAGCCGTTGGTCCATTTTTTAACCGTATTTTCCCGGATCTACCCAAGAACCACCCGGTATTTGGCTCTATTCTCATGAATTTTTCGGCTAATATGCTGGGTTTAGATAATGCCGCTACGCCTCTGGGTTTAAAAGCCATGAAAGAAATGCAGGAGCTAAACCCTACCAAAGAAACGGCTTCTAACCCCCAAATTATGTTTCTGGTGCTCAATACCGCCGGGCTTACGGTTATTCCTATTAGCATTATGGTGTACCGTACCCAAATGGGCGCTGCCGACCCTACGGATATTTTTATTCCGATTTTGCTCACAACTATTATCAGTGCTTTGGTGGGCTTAATAATTGTGGCTATTTACCAGCGCATTAATTTATTTAACAGCGTAGTTATGGCTTACCTAGGCACGGCTTTTCTGCTGATTGGCTTAATTATTTATTACCTATCAAATCAAAGTCAGGAGCGGGTGGCGCTTATTTCGCAAGTTGCCAGTAATGTAATTCTGTTTTCGATTATTGTATCTTTTATAACGTTGGCCTGGCTCCGGAAAGTAAATGTTTACGATGCTTTTATTGAAGGCGCTAAAGAAGGCTTTGGCGTGGCCATAAATATCATTCCGTACTTAGTGGCTATGCTGGTGGCTATTGGGGTATTTCGGGCCTCGGGAGCATTGGATATGGTGGTAAACGGCATGGGGTGGGCCCTGGCGCAATTGGGCATAAATACCGAGTTTGTACCGGCTTTACCGGTTGCCTTTATGAAACCCCTGAGCGGCAGCGGTGCCCGCGGCCTGATGCTGGATACTCTGAAAACCTACGGTGCCGATTCGTTTGTAGGTCGGGTGGCCTCGTGTATACAGGGTAGTACCGAAACAACCTTTTATATTCTGGCGGTTTATTTTGGGTCGGTTGGTATTCGCAACACTCGCTACTCGGTTACCTGCGGCCTCTTGGCCGATTTGGTGGGGGTTATTACGGCTATAGCCATGGCTTATTTATTTTTCCATTAATAACTTAACTAGCTTATGCTAATTACTAGATTCATTTTTGGAGCGCTTTTAGTTAGCCAGGCCTTTGTTTTTCCGGAAAGGTTTGCAACCGGAAATAACCGCGCGTATGGGCAAGTTTGGCCAATAAATATATTGCCGGATTATTGGCCCGTTTGGCAGCAGAAATCTGGTAAACTGTTGCTTCCTGCTCTGGCCCCCCTGCCAGACAGCACATCTTTTGTAAGCAAAGTACCGGCCGCGTTGGGGTACAGTACGTTTTACCAGAAATATTTAAATGTAAAAGGTATTCCGGTGGTTAGTTCAAACCAGGTACCCGATGCTGCCTTGTACCAGGCCCAGGCAATAATTTTACTTATGCTGGAGAAAATTCCGGATGCGGCAATTGCTAAAATTAGCCAGAACAAAGTTAGAGTGGCAGTAATGGGTAAAACCGAACAAACCACCGATATTCCGGAGCACAGCGATTTAAACAAAGCTTTTCCGGCGACAAACTGGAATACCCGATCCCGCGGCCTGGGCGCTACTTTAGCCCGCCCGGCAACCAGTTGCGCCGAAGAAAACCTTTTGTGTTATGAAAACGATCGTTATCGGGGCGAAGATATTCTGATTCATGAATTTGCCCATACCATTCATGAAATGGGCTTAAGATTTAGTCAAAAAGATTTTCAAGATAAGTTGGTTAAGATTTATAATAATGCGTTGGCGGCAGGCCTCTGGAAAAACACCTATGCTGCTACCAACTCATCCGAATATTTTGCCGAAGGTGTGCAAAGCTGGTTTAACTTAAACCTGGAAGCCAGTCCGGCCAATGGTGTGCACAACGAAATAAATACCCGGCCCGAATTAAAGCAATACGATCCGGAACTATACGCGCTTATAAGCCAGTATTTTGCGAATACCGATAAAAAAATAAGCTGTCATGCCAGATAAATTATAGGGCGCATGGCAACCTGGCTTTTCTAATCTTTTAATATGTATAACAGGCTAATCTAATATTTTCTATACTAAACCTTACTAAACAACTATGAATGACGCCGCATGTGTAGAAGCGCAGATGTTAATCCGGAAACCAGTAGCCGAAGTGTTTAATGCCTTTGTGGATCCCGAGATAACCAAGCATTTTTGGTTTACCAAAGGGAGTGGCAAGCTGGAAGTGGGCAAAACAGTTAAATGGCAGTGGGAGATGTATGATGTTTGGACCGATGTGCTGGTTAAGGAAATTGTGGTAAATGAAAAAATATTAATTGAATGGGACGAGCCCGCCACCACGGTAGACTTTGCGTTTAAGCCATTAAGCAATGATACCACTTATGTTACCATCAGAAATTATGGATTTAGCCAAACCGGCGACGAGCTTTTAAATACCATTAAAGATTCGACGGGTGGTTTTACAACGGTACTCGATGGCTTAAAGGCATTTCTGGAACATAATATTACATTAAATTTAATTGCCGATAAATTCCCGAAAGAAATACTGCCACACGGCTAATAAAAGAAAAGCCCGCTGCATTTTTCCCTTTAATCAGCAGGCTATCCTTTTTATAAAAGCTTTTTCTGTCAAGTTTTGTACGGCCGTCATTTTGCCCATCGGCTAACAAAAATAAACTTTAAAAAAGGACTTAATGGTCGCGGCAAACAAACTGAAACGTAGAACGGGTGCGCTGCTCCAGTAATATTTCTTTATCTACAGTTAAAAAATTAATGCTGTTCTCGGTGTAGTTTTTTATGGTATACAGCAAAAGCGAGGAGTTGTAATGAATAACAAATTGCTCCTGCAAACGGTTTTTTAAATCCTCTAATCGCTGCTGGTCGTAGTCGGAGCAAACCGAGAAGGAGATGGCCGAGTTTTGCATCAGGTTTATTTTAAAACGCAAATCGGCCAAGGCCTGAAATATTACACTTAAGTTTTTTTCCGAAATAAAAGTAAAATCGCGCACGCCAAACGAAATCAGGCATTGGTTATCTTTCCGGATAAAAGCCGGAGCCAGTTTATCGTTTTTGGTTTCCCGGATTACAGTGCCGGCATCAGTGGGGTGCAGAAAAGATTTTACATACAACGGAATGTGGCGGTTGGCCAGGGGTTTAATGGTTTTGGGGTGAATTACGCTGGCGCCGTAATAAGCCATTTCTACCGTTTCCTGGTAAGAAATTTCTTCGTATTTAAAGGTGTTTCTAAAATGTTTGGGGTCGGCATTTAAAAAGCCGGCCACATCTTTCCAAATAGTTAGCGATTCGGCCGAGAGGCAATAAGCAAATATTGCCCCCGTAAAGTCAGAGCCTTCCCGGCCCAGCGTAGTGGTGCGCTGGTTGGTAGTACCGCCTAAAAA
Organism: Adhaeribacter sp.; assembly: GCF_057359045.1. Taxonomy (NCBI): domain Bacteria; kingdom Pseudomonadati; phylum Bacteroidota; class Cytophagia; order Cytophagales; family Hymenobacteraceae; genus Adhaeribacter; species Adhaeribacter sp. The sequence goes on along the minus strand of NZ_JBMQUD010000026.1, from coordinate 28,614 downwards.
ACCTTGCGTAACCACAATATTCTCCCGGAGCAAGGGCGTTACCTGTTGTTGTATGTTGCTTTCGGATACGGCCCAATCTACTTTTGCTTCGCGCCAACTGGCATCCGTGCAAATACAGGTACGGCAATCCTGCCAAACTACTTTATAACCGGCCTCGGCTAAATAATGGTACAGCAACACCGACGAAATCATTTCGCCGTAACTTACCACCTGGTCGTACTGCTCATCGTAATTACCCGGCTGAAGCTGGATAAGGTAGTTTCTTAGTTCTGCAAATTGTGCCAGTAACTTTTCGAACACCAGGTGTTGTTTATCCGGGAATAAGGCCTGGGCTATTTGCAGATGATAATCTGTAAGCGATTGGAGCGGGGTGTGAAAATCTTGTTGTGCTACCGCTTGCTGGTAAATATTTTCTAAGGCGTTGGTGGTTTTACCCATGGCCGATACCACTACTACCAAAGGGCCGGGGTAAAGCGATAAAATAGCCGCTACATTCCGGATGGCCGCCGCATCTTTTACCGAGGCTCCACCAAATTTAAAAACTTTCATGCGTTACTTAAATAGAAGAGCCTAAAGGTTAAAATTTATTCCGGCCTTTACAACTATTGAATTTTTAATGGTACAAAGTTTCTTAACCCTAAACGGGCTTGGTGGGCAGACGTAGGCAAAAAAAAATCCTCTTACGAGGATTTTTAATTTTAAGCTTTTTCGGAGCCTGTGTCTTCGGCATTTACCGCTTCCGGCGCCGCGGCTTCGTCAGATGGGGCCTGGGCGGTGGTAAAAGGTACGTGTTTGCTTACTATGGTGTACCAGCCTGCTATTTTCTTAATATCCGAAATATACACCCGGTCGCGGTCATAATCCGGAACTACGGTTTCCATAAACTGGATTAATGCCGGGTTATCGGATTTGCTGTTTACGGGCAGGTCATCGCCAAATTCCTTCCGGATTCGATCAAATACTTCGGCCAAAGGCAAGGTTTCTTCGGTATTGGCCTGGTAAACCGAAATTTCGCTCAACAACGATATCCGGTGCTTTGCCTGTGCGACAAAACGATTATTTTTTTCATCGAGTGTTTCTACCACAATACCATTGCGCGAGGGACTTACCACCCGGTATAATCCGCTCATGCCGGCAATAGAAGCAATATCTTTTAATTCAACAGGCATAAATATTTATAAAATTTAAATTAAAGTTTAAAATTAATAGGAATGCTGGTATTTAGGCTATAACCGGGCCCTTTAAATTTTAAAAGTTTTACTAAACGTAACGCTTCGGCGCCCATACCGCCACTACCATCTTTTACAATTTTGTGGCTAGAGGTGGTACCATCTTCGTTTAACACAAAGCTTATTATTACCTGGCCGGCAATACGGTTACGTTTAGCCAAAGGCGGATAAACCATCTCTTTGTTAATAAACTCATACATGGCCGCCTGGCCGCCTTCGTAAAATTCAGCTGCCGGCAAAACTTTATCGGTTACCGGCGGACTTTGTAATTTAACCGGCGCCGGAGCAGCCGTTTGCGCCGTAGCCGAACCAACACCAACGAGTAACAAAAGGGCAAACAAAAGCGAAAATTTCATTTTCATAAATATTTAATAAAGTTTTAACGGGTAAATAACAGAAGGTTGCCCAATTTTAGTGCCAATTTACTAACTTATTTGTTCAGGTCGGCATTTACCGAATCTATAAAACCTAAAATTTCATCGCGGCCCATTCTTTCTTCTGCCGAGGAAAGAAAAATAGGCGGGAGTTCTTCCCAGGTTTCGAGCAATTTTTGTTTGTAAGCGGCTACATTTTCCTGGGTTTTATTTAAAGATTGCTTGTCGGTTTTGGTAAATACTACCACAAATGGCACGCCAATGCTACCCAATAACTGAATAAAGTCCAGGTCGGCTTTTAAAGGTGCGTGCCGCGAATCTATTAATAAAAAAACGCAAGCCAGGTTTTTTCGCTGCTGCAGGTAAGCTTTTATCATTTTTTGCCATTTCTCCCGCGACTCTTTACTCACTTTGGCCCAGCCGTAACCCGGCAAATCTACCAGGTACCAGTTGTTGTTAATTAAAAAGTGGTTAATCAGCTGGGTCTTACCCGGAAACGAAGATGTTTTAGCCAACTTGCTCCGCCCCGTCAGCATATTTATAAGCGATGATTTACCTACGTTGGAGCGCCCGATAAAGGCATATTCGGGTAGGGTAGTTTCCGGGCACTTAGCCACTGTAGTATTGCTGCTGATAAAAGTAGCTTCTTTGATTATCATTATTTTTACCTTATTTTATAACTTTATCATATATTGAAAAATTATCATTATATATTTTGAATATAGATAAAAGTTGTTTTAAATTTACTACACTTAGTAAGTAAAAAGCCTTATTATTTAATGTTTTAAGGCGATTTAATTTTTTAAGGATTGTACTAAAAAATATTTATTTAAAATTGCTTAGGTAAATAAATGTTTAATAAGTGCAATTATTTTAAGTATTGGGTTGTTATTGGTTAATAAAAATTTCATAATAGAATTTATAATATTTAAGTCAGGTCTGTAATACTTACCAACATCAAATTTATGAAACAGAATTACAAATCAGTTATGTTGGTGCTTGCAATGTTTGTTTGTACTACCACCATTGCAGAACCATTATACAAAACTAGTTTTCAGGAGGCCGAAGCAGCTTACGCTGAAAACAAGTTGGTAAAAGCCGAAGAACTTTATTTAAAAGTGCTGCGCACTACTCCCAACCATTATTTATCGAATGCCCGCTTGGGCAGCTTGTATTTAAGTTCTGACCAGCCTGATCGTTCTATTGCATACTTAAAAAAGGCCTTGGAGATGCACAAAGGCTACTCCGAAGAATTAAATAAACAATTAGGGCTGGCCTATCAGCTATCTAATGATTTTGATAACGCAATTACTTTGTATTTTGATTTGCTGAAGCGGCAAAGTAAAAACAGCAGCGAAATTGCCGTTTATCAGAAAAAAATAAACGAATGCGTAGCCGGTAAGCAATTAATGGCTAACCCTACAAAAGTGCAGGTGCATAATTTAGGCGCATTGGTTAACTCCTCTAGCACCGACCACGTGCCGGTGCTTACCGCCAACGACCAAACCCTTTTGTTTACCTCGCAGCGCCCCAAAGCTACGGCAAAAAACAATGCTGCCCAGGACGAAGATATATTTCTGATGACCCGCCAGGAAAAAGGCTGGTCGGAGCCTAACCGCCTGGACAAGCCTTTTAACACCCCCAAGCACGAGGCTATTTTGGCCATTACGCCCGATGGCAATAAAATGTACCTGTACAGCAACAAAGAAGCCAACGGCGATATTTACGAGAGCGAAAAAGCCAATGGCGTTTGGAAAGCACCGGTAAAATTAGGCTCGGCCATTAACACCCGTCACCATGAATTATCTTTTACCTTGTCGGCCGATGGTAACTTTGCCTTTTTCTCTAGTGACCGGCCCGGTGGTTACGGTGGTTTAGATTTGTACATGAGTATTAACGAAGGCAACGGTAAATGGAGCGAAGCCATTAACCTGGGAGCCAATATCAATACCGCTTACGACGAAGATGCCCCTTTCCTGAATGCCGAAAACAATATTTTATATTTTAGCTCTAAAGGCCATAACTCTATAGGCGGCTACGATATTTTTAAATCCACCATTAATGGCACAGTTTGGTCGATAGCGCAAAATGTGGGCGTGCCGGTAAACTCGCCTTACGACGATGCTTTTTACATGCAAACCCAAGACGGTAAAATGGCTTACTTTTCTTCTGACCGCCCCGGTGGCTTTGGCGAGAGCGATATATATGCCATTGTGCCGTCGGCCACCGAAGAACTGGCCGATCTGAATACTCTGGAAGGTGGTTATACTGCCATGTTAGACTCCGACTTTATTCTTTACCCCACCGAAACGGCTGCTCCGGCGGTAGAGAAAAATACTTTCCTGTTAAAAGGCTTTATAACCGATGCCATTACCTGTCAGCCGATAAATACCCGCGTTACTTTACTCGATAAAACCTTGCTGAGTACTGAGGCAATTCTGGAAACCGACGTAAACGGCTATTTTGAAATTGAAGTAGCCCGTGATAAAAATTACGGTTTGGTTTTAGAAAGCGATGGTTACCCGGTTACTTCGGAGTCGGTGGTGGTGCCCGAGCAACCCGAGGCGGAAGCCGTTGCAGTGCAACCCATGCTTTTCCGCGATAATGCGCAGGCGGCAGTAACTTTGCAAAACGTGCATTTTTTCCCGAACCACGACTACATTAAAAGTTATTCTTTAGCCGAATTAGATTGGTTATATACCTACTTGCAAGACAACCCGAACCTGGATGTTTTAATTACCGGTTATGCAAACCCCGATGATACCTTCCAGTACAAAAAGAATTTAAATGCCAAAAGAGCCGCCGCGATTATTAAATATTTACGCGCCAAAGGCATTGAACCCGGCCGGGTTAGTTTTCAGGGTAAAAAAGATGCCGTTATCGATGATAAAATTACCAAAACTACCGGCATGACCATTAGCTTTGTGGATAACGAGCTATAACCGGGCAGAAACTTAGCCACTTAATTATATAAAAATTGGGTAATTCAGAAGTGTATGAATTACCCAATTTTTTTGTTTAAACCCTACGGCGTTTAGCGCGATAAAGGCAAAATTAAATTCTTAATTAAATTAAATATTGCCCGGTTATTAATTTAAATTAGTAAATAATAAAATATGGCCTGCCGTTTAACCAACCACATTTATATGTAAGATTGCAGCTACCTTTATTAAACTATATAAATAATTAACTATATATTTGCCCTGGATATTTTAGTGTACTTAGCAGAATATTTTTTTTGAATAAACGTAAGTTTTCTATCTTAGCGCACAAATTGCCTTAAAGCAGAATTATACAGGTTGGCAAGCGCAGGGCAAATGTTATAAATTTTTGAATAAAAACTAGGTTAAAGGTTATATCAAACCATTAAAAATAACGTATAGGCCTAGTAAAATATAATATTTCTTATTTTATTCTAAATCACCATATATTTTAAATCGTTAAAAAACAGTAAAAACGTAAAACTCACCAGATATCAATCTTTAGCCCTTATGAATAAATTAGCCTCCAGAGTTTTTAAGTTTTCCTTGCTGTTCTGTTTTACGCTGCTGGTAGCGGTATCTGCAATGGCGCAGAGTAACCGGCAGTTAATGAAAAGAGGAGACAAATTATTTAATGATGAAGCTTACCGCTCGGCTATTCCTTTTTACGAACAAATATTAACGAAAGACCCCGACGAAGCAGAAGCCCTTTTTAAAGCCGGCGTTAGTTACATCTCTTTCGATAAGGAAAAAGCCAGCGATTACATTTACCGGGCACAGCGGCTTAAACCTAAAGTAGCCAAAGATGTAGAATATTGGTTAGGCCGCATCGATCATATCAACTACCGCTTCGACGAAGCCATTGCGCATTACCGCGCTTATGATGCTACCCTTAAAAAGAACGACGAGCGTAAACCGGAAATTGCGCGTTTAATGCAGCAAAGCCGCAATGCCAAGGCCCAGTTTAACAACGCCCGCGATATTTTTGTTAAAAACTTAGGCGACCAGGTAAATACGGCTTACTCGGAGCACAGCCCCGTAATAGCCTCCGACGATAACTATTTGTTATTTACCTCACGGGCCGAAAACGTAACAGGTGGTAAAGAAGACCAGTACGGCGAATATTTTGAGGATGTTTTTGAGACCCGCCGCACCGGCCCTGATGCTTGGGAAGCTCCTAAACCAGTAGCCAACGTAAACTCACAGTACCACGATGCCGCTATCCAGTTGTTTGATAACGATACCAAACTGCTCTTGTACCGCGACCAGAACAACGGCGACTTTTTTTACAGCACCCGCGAAAATGGCACCTGGTCGGCACCTAAGCCGCTGAGCAGCAACATTAACACCCGCGATTACGAAGGTGATGCGTACATTACGCCAGACGGTAAGTTTCTGTACTTCTCAACCAGCCATTATTCCGAAAACGGCGATAAAGATATTTATGTATCGGAGCGGGAAACCAACGGCGACTGGGGTAAACCCAAGAGCATGGGTACTTTAATTAACTCGCCCGAAGATGATGACAGCCCGTATTTAACCCGCGACGGTAAAACCATGTATTTTACTTCGCGTGGCCATAACAGCATGGGCGGTTACGATGTATTTGTTACCAAATTCGATTCGGTATCGCGCCGCTGGAGCAAACCCGAAAACATGGGTTATCCCATCAACACCCCCGACGACGATGCCTATTACCGTTTAAGCCCTGATGGTTCGTATGCTTACCTGTCGTCTTACCGCATGGGCGGCTACGGCGAAAAAGATATCTGGACCATTAACTACATTAAAAATATCACCATCCGGGGCCACGTATATAACCTGCGCGATAAATCCATTATTCCGGGTGTAGAGTTGGTATTTAGCGGCCAGCAAGCTAACCGCCAAGCCATTAGTTACCGCGATGTAACCAAACCCGGTACCGGTGCTTACGAGGTGAGTGTTTTATCGGGCCGGAAATACCAAGTAGCTGTAACCAAAGATGGCCGCAGTATTGCCAACGAAGAGTTTGATGTACCCGTGGTAACCAACGATACCACGGTGATTGAAAAAGATTTTTACGTACCGTTTGCCGATACCGCTGGTTTGGGCCGGTTGGCTGTGCAGCCTATTTACTTTGATACCGACGAGTATGACCTGCGGGCCGAATCGGTGCAGGAGCTGAATACTTTAATTTCGGTAATGAAAGCCAATCCGTTGTTAAATATTTCGATTGACGGCCATTGCGATTCGCGCCATAGCGATGCTTATAACATGACCTTGGGTGAGAACCGCGCCAAAGCGGCTTACGACTATCTGGTTAAAAACGGTATTGCGCCAACCCGGTTAATTACCGTTAGCTACGGCGAGCGCCGGCCAGCCGTACCTAACGATACGCCAGAAAATATGCAGTTAAACCGCCGGACCGAATTTACCATTATTCCCCGCGCCGACGAATCGAAATAAGTAAAACCGAAAAGATAATTGAGGTAGACCATTTCTTTTTAAGATAACCCGCAAGGGCAAAAAAAGGCTAAACGGAGGTTTAGCCTTTTTTTTACAACATATTTCTAAAATTTAAGTTATCAGATTACTAATTTTGGCTTTTCGTTCTCACAATAATTACAGCATGTCGGTAGTTCCATATAAAGATGCACAGGAAAATAAAAAATCGCAGGTAGCGCAAATGTTTAACAGCATTGCGGGCAAATACGATTTTTTAAATCATTTTTTAAGTGCCGGCATTGATATTTACTGGCGCAAAAGAGCCATTAAGGTTATGGGGCAAAGCAAACCAGCTTTAATTTTAGATATTGCTACCGGCACCGGCGATTTTGCCATAGAAGCTCTGCAACTAAAACCAGAAAAAATAATTGGGGTAGATATTTCGGAAGGGATGCTGGCCATAGGGCAGGAAAAAATAAAGAAACGCCAGTTAACCGATAGAATTGAGCTACAGCTCGGCGATTCTGAAAACCTGGCTTTTGCCGACAATACCTTTGATGGAACCATGGCGGCTTTTGGCGTCCGTAATTTTGAAAACTTGCCGCAGGGACTGCGGGAAATGCATCGGGTGTTAAAGCCGGGTGGCCGGATTGTGATTCTGGAGTTTTCTAAACCCCAGTCTTTCCCGTTTAAGCAAGTGTATAATTTTTATTTTAAACAAATATTGCCCGTTTTCGGTAAGTTAATCTCTAAAGACCAGGCGGCTTATACGTATTTGCCAGAGTCGGTACAGGCATTTCCGGATGGCGCAGATTTTATTTCGATTTTAAATCAAGTAGGTTTTAAAAACACGCAATGGCATTCCCTAACCTTTGGCATCAGTTCTATTTATACCGGTATAAAATAATCTTTTTCTTTCTATTTCAGCTTTTATTCTTTTTAAGCTTTTCGGCGCACGCGCAAAAAAAACGCTATGTCCGCGAAAATTTACCGGGCCACGACGATAAATCGATGCACTATGGTTTTTTCCTGGCGGGCAATACTTCGCGGTTTACGTTAACGCATTCTGATTATTACGTAGAGCGGGTGCGCGATACCATGGCGATAAATCCTAAGTTTTATCCGGGCTTTTCTATTGGTTTTATTTTAAATAAACGCATTACCGATTTTATTGACCTGCGCTTTTTGCCAGGAGTAAGTTTTTACTCGCGCGGCATAGAATATAAAACCAGCAGTTCCACGGTAATGCAGGAAATGGGTTCTACATCAGTAGAGTTTCCGTTGCTTTTTAAATTTAAGTCGTTGCGCCGGGGCAACGTACGCATGTATTTTGTAGGCGGTGCCAAAGCCGGTATAGACGTAGGCAACAAAAAGAAAGCCAGTGCCAGCACCGAGCTGGAAGTGAATACCCAGGATTTTGCCATTGAATATGGCGTTGGCTTAGATATGTTTTATCCGTTCTTTAAATTTGCGCCCGAATTACGTTTCTCTAATGGTATTGTAAACCGGTACGCTACGGGCGTAAACCCTTACAGCCGCAGTGTGCAGGGCATGCGTTCCAACACCATTACGCTTTACCTTAATTTCGAAAACTAGATTATGGCTAAAATTGCATTTATAACCGGCGCTACTTCGGGTATTGGCCGGGCTACTGCGTTGTTACTGGCGCAAAATGGTTTCGATATTATTGCGGCTGGTCGGCGTACCGAACGGTTGCAGGAACTACAAGCCGAAATATCGACGGCCCGGGTACTACCGCTTACTTTTGATGTACGCGACCAGGCCCAGGTAGCCGCAACTATAGCGGGTTTACCCGAAGAGTGGCGCCAGATTGATGTGCTGATTAACAATGCCGGCAATGCCCACGGTTTAGCGCCCATCCAGAACGGCGATTTAACGGATTGGGACATGATGTTGGATATAAATGTAAAAGGCTTACTGTACGTCTCAAAAGAAATAATACCCCTGATGATTAGCCGCCAAAAGGGGCATATTATAAATATTGGCTCTATAGCCGGAATAGAAGTTTACCCCAACGGCAACGTTTATTGTGCTTCCAAAGCCGCAGTAAATGCGCTTACGCAGGGCATGCGCTTCGATTTGTTAAAAGAAGGTATTAAAGTTTCGGAAATTAAACCGGGCGCGGTAGAAACCGAGTTTTCGGAAGTACGCTTTAAAGGCGACAGAGACCGGGCAGCCGCGGTTTACCAGGGTTTTAAACCCTTGGTAGCCGAAGACGTTGCCGATTTAATTTTGTTTATGGTTACCCGTCCGGCCCACGTAAACCTGGCCGATATTTTATTGCTCCCAACGGCACAAGCGTCGGCCACTGTTATTCAAAAAGCCTGATGATAGTTGGGGTAAATTAAGGTTATATCAATTTTATTTGATAGTACTATTAGCAGGCAGGTTTTCCTTCGATTAACCTGCCTTTGCTATTTTCTGCAAAGTTTATTTTCAGCTTTTATTTACAATCCTGCCTAAATTATAGGGGTTAAAATGAAATCCAGTAAATAATTGTACTGGAACTAAACTTATTTTACCTTCGTACTGTAATAAATAATATTACAGTATGTATAACGGCCGATTTGCTACTGCACTGCACATTCTTACTTTGCTTGCGTACAAGCAAGGAGAGTTGTTATCGTCGGAATATATTGCCGGCAGTATTGGCATAAACCCTGCTATTGTCCGGAAGGAGACGAGCAATTTGCGCGAACACGGCTTAATCAAAAGCAAAGAAGGGAAAGGCGGCGGCAGTACCCTGGCCAAAGCAGCCCCAAATATTAAGCTTGCCGATGTTTATAGAGCCGTTAATTCGTCGCCGTTGTTGGGCCGGGCCAACGAGCCCAATCCCGCATGTCCAATCGGTAAAAACATCAATCAGCATTTAGAAAATTTGTACCAGGAGGCAGAGGCAGCCTTAATTAAAAACTTGCAGGAAACAACTTTGGCCGATTTTAGTAAAAAGTTTAAGTAATTTTTTTTTGTTCTTAACTGTTATATTAATTATTACAGATAATATTTATAACCTATTTAAATAATTACCACATGAAAGTAGCATTAATTGGGGCGTCCGGCTTTGTAGGCACAGCGGTTTTACATGAGTTAGTCCAGCGGGGGCACGAAGTTACCGCTATTGCCCGCCATCCCGAAAAAATTAAAACCGAAGCCAAAGTAACGGCGGTTAGTGCCAACGCTTTAAACGAAAACGAAATAGCTGAAGCAGTGAAGGGCCACGACGTAGTTGTGAGCTGTTATAACCCTGGTTGGACCAACCCCAATATTTACGAAGAGTTTTTACAAGGAGCGCAGGCTATTCAGAACGGCGTAAAAAAATCGGGAGTAAAGCGCTTTTTTGTAGTAGGCGGGGCCGGTAGTTTGTACGTTGATCCCCAGACCCAACTTATTGATACGCCTCAGTTCCCGGCCGAATATAAACCCGGAGCGCTAGCGGCCCGCGAATATTTAAATATTTTAAAGCAGGAACAAGATTTAGCCTGGACCTTTTTAAGCCCGGCCATTGAAATGCACCAGGGTACATCGGGCGAGCGCCGCGGATCGTACCGCCAGGGCCTGGAAAACCCGGTATTTGATGAAAATGGCCGGAGTATTATTTCGGTAGAAGATATGGCCATTGCGATTGTGGATGAACTGGAAAATCCCAAACACTACCAACAACGGTTTACGGTAGCTTACTGATAATAAAAATATTTAAGCCAGAATAGGTTGTTAAAAGCAGCTTATTCTGACTTAGATAATATTTAAAGCAATATTCCCCAAAACCAGTAACCTAGGACCTTAACGAGCGCCGAAAAGATTTAAATCTTTTTCTATTTTTTGTGCCCACTCTTTTTGTTTTGCTTTATTATTGCCGCCGCTGGTTTCCCGGTCGTACAAAGCCTGGTAAGCGCTCATTTCTTTTACGTATTTTTCCACCAATGCCGCTACTTCCTTTTTTTGCCGGGCCGCATTGGGCAAATTATTAATTTCCATTTCCAGGGTTTCGGCGTAAATATGGGCAATATCAAAGTGCAGTTGCTCGTGCGCTAAGGTGTAATCGTCTTTATAGGCGGGCTTAACCCACGACTCATGCGCAAAGGCTACCGCAAAAGCATCGTAAGTTGTTTTACCGGTCCAAAAGCTTACCTTTTTAACTTTTAAATTAATGGTAACTTTTATTTCGGCCCCATTATTCCGGTCGGCAGTACGGGGTTTCCCTTTAAAATCTTGCCACGTTAGTTTACGGCCGGTTTGGTACACCAAGGTATCCGCATTCTGGCAAATGCCGCTTAAGGATAACAGCAGCCCACTTACAAGAGAAAATAAAATTTTCATATAGCCCATTAACTGTTCAGTATTGTTTATCCGGATATCAGATATTGCCTTAAAAAAGAATCAATCTTCTTTAATAATGTGGCTAGTAGCTCCGGGCTGAACAGAAAGGCTAATATTGTGCCATTTAACTTTTTGCCGAACAATACGAATATTTTAGTAAGCGGGGATTAAGAGCAAGGAATAGTGCTTTAGTAATGCTTTTCGCTGGTGTATGTTGCTGAGCCACTTTACATTATTTCTGCAATGCTAGCTAGCAATTTTGCGCAAGGGAAAAATAGTATTTGTGCCATCAATGTTCCCAATAGTCTGGCTATAACCATGTATACGATGTATTTCCTAAAAGTTGTCTCTGAGCATTTCCCTATAACTACATCATCGGTCATAACAGATAAATGCGGGTCAATAAAGGTAAACATTAAAATAGTGGCAAAGCCATTGATAAATGCTGAAAGATTACTAGCTGTTGTCCGGTACTCTGGATTTAAATAAGAGGCATATACAGCTGATAAAACGCCAATAGTTAAAATTGCTACTGCAACAACATTTAATATGAATATTTTCCACGGGAAGTATTTATCCATTTGGATTTGCGTAAGATTCTCTTTTACAGGAATGGTAAGGCTTTCTTTAAAATAAAGAATACCCGTTTTAGAGAATCCATGTAAAACCAACTTAGGTATGGATTTATAAACACTAAAATTTAATACTGCTTTAGAAAGTACCCTTTGAAATGTAGGAATTAAAATGGCTCCGATAACTGTACCTACTGTACATGAAAGAATTACATATCTGAACGGTTCAATATTGTCCAATATTCCGCTTTTAATATCATCCTCAACTGCCTTTGCTAATAATGGTGCCTGGAAACCATTAGCGGTTCTTGAGATTAGCACTAAAATATTAAATAAAGCAAAAGAGATAGCAATTCTTCCTGTTCTAATACCAACTATCCTAACCGAATAAGACAGCGTTGTAATTATATTAATTATAAAAGTCAGAACTAATACAATTACAATCTGCGTGGTCATTTAGTATTGAGGGTTAATTGACTTGTTGCTAACACCTGTATAAATTAATTAATTATAACCCCAAATTATGTTTAGAGAACTGCAAAGGCAGCAACATACTTACGGAGTCGCAGCGATACACCTGGCCATTATCGGCTTGCATAATAACGGTTATGGGGGCTTTCTGGCGGTTTTCGTATTCGGCCATAACCTGGCGGCAACCGCCGCAGGGCAGGGCCGCAACATATTGGTGGGTTCCGCTCCGGGTAGCTGTAACGGCAATTTTCCGGATTATTTTTTCCGGATTATTTGCACTCATGCCAAACAAAGCCGTACGTTCGGCGCATAAGCCCGAGGGGTAAGCGGCATTTTCTTGGTTGTTGCCCAGGTAAATGTTCCCGTCGTGGAGTAACAGGGCGGCCCCAACCAGGAAATTAGAATAGGGGGCATACGCATGTTGGCTGGCAGTTTGGGCCTGGGCTAATAAATGTTGTTCATCGGTGGGTAACTCGGCTGCTGAAGCAAATACTTCTATTGCTATATTAATTTCTAATTTATGAGCCATGCAAATATTGGCGTTTAGTAAAAGGAACTAAATGTACTCTTTTCTCCGTAAAATGCCATACGCCCAGTAAAAGGAGCGGCTCTTTAGCTATACTTTAAGTATTTACTTTAATTTAAACGTTATGATGCCAAGTATTTTGCTCCTGGGGGCTGGCCGCTCGGCTACGGTATTAATTTCTTACTTGTTTAGCCAGGCTGTACATTATAATTGGCAAGTTACGGTAGCCGATGCAGTAGTAGACCAAGTGCCAGTACCAGCGCAAAAGGAGTGCCGGGTTATTTCTTTAAATATTCAGGACGAAGCGCTTTTGACTGCCGAGATAGCGCGTGCCGAGTTAGTTATTTCGCTTTTGCCGGCCACTTTACATCCGGTAATTGCCCGCTGGTGTTTAAAATTAAGAAAGAATTTTATAACCGCCTCTTACGTTACGCCGGAGCTGCGCGCCTTGCACCAGGAAGCTAAACAAGCCGGATTGCTGTTTCTGATGGAAGCCGGCTTGGATCCAGGCATTGACCATTTGTCGGCAATGGCTTTGTTAGATAGAATTAGGCAGGCCGGCGGCAAAGTCTTAACGTTTAAATCTTATACGGGTGGGTTGGTAGCACCGGAATCGGATAATAATCCGTGGCATTACAAATTTACCTGGAACCCGCGCAACGTGGTGCTGGCCGGTCAGGGAACGGCCAAATACCTGGAAAACGGGCGCTATAAATTTATTCCGTATCACCAATTATTTGCCCGCACTGAACCCCTGGTGGTAAAAGAGCTAGGTGCCTTTGATGGATACGCTAACCGCGATTCGCTTTTATACCAGCAGCCCTACGGCTTACAAGATGTACAAACTTTAATTAGAGGTACTTTGCGGCGGCGCGGCTATTGTCAGGGCTGGCACCTGCTGGTACAACTAGGCCTTACCGACGATACCTATACTTTACCCGAAACGCAGCACTTAACCTATCGGCAGTTTTTACTTAGTTTTTTACCTGCTGCTAACGGAAGTACGAATGGGTTAACCCAGGTAGCTGAATATTTAAATATTCCGGCGGATAGCGAAGTACTAAAGCTGCTGGCCTATTTAGAATTTCCGGAACAGGCCATTGGCTTACCGCAAGCTACCCCGGCCCAGGTTTTAGAAAAATTACTGCTGCAAAAATGGCAACTTGCCCCCCCGGACAAAGACATGGTGGTAATGCAGCACCTGGTTACGTATGAACTAAACGGTCAGCAAAGGCAAATAACATCGTCGTTGGTGGTAATGGGCCAGGATAGCCGCCGCACAGCTATGGCCAAGACCGTGGGCTTGCCGGTAGGTATTGCGGCTAAACTGATGCTACTGGGCAAAATAACGGAAACCGGCGTAGTCATTCCAACGGAACCAAGCTGGTATAAACCTATCCTGGCCGAGCTGGCCACCTACGGCATTTCTCTCCAGGAAGAAGAGCAAGTGCTATAAATATTGGCTAAAGCCTTAAAATAATGCTTAGCGCCTATTACCACCTGATATAAATCAAATTACCTGGCAGCAAGTCATGTAGCTTTGCCAATCAAGGTCCGTCCTTCAGAAAGAATCTTCTGATTAGGAAACCCAGAAGATTCTTTTGGAATTCTTCGAATTCTACTGAATGACTGGGCTGGGTAGAACGAATTTTATTTTCAGCTATAGAAGAAGTTTTATACTAATTAGCACCTGATATCAATTTAAATGCTGCCGCAATTATTAAAATTGGAGGTAAAACGCTTGCAGCAGTTCTTTAAAAGCAGGAGTATAAGCATTGATTGCATCCCGAATAAACAGTTCTTCTGCCGGAACCTGGTTATTTTCTTTTTTGCCAAAGCCCTGCACCGTCCGGATATGCTTGCCTCCCACTTTTGTAAATATGTTTAAAGTTGCTGTAAGATTAAGGCCGTACTCCTGGGCAATTGCTTTAAAATAATTACTTTCCAGGGGTGGGAATAAAATATATAATTGCCCGGTAGGGGAGAGAAAACGACTGCAAAAAGCGGCAATTTCAGGTAAAGATAATTCCTGGCTGTGCATGGCCGCATTGCGGGCTTTACTTTCGGAAGGCAGCGAAGCAGCGTAAAAAGGCGGGTTGCAAATAATCAGGTCGTAAGGGCCTGGCTGTTGCGCGGCAAACTGCTGCAAACTTATTGGGTATACCGTAATCCGGGAAGCCCAGGGGCTGGCCGCAATATTTTGCCGGGCTTGTTCGGCGGCAGCCAGCTCTATTTCTACGGCATCAATCCGGGCAGTGGTGCGTTGGGCCAGCATAAGCGCGAGCAAACCGGTGCCGGTACCAATATCCAGGATAGTAGCCGCGCCGTTTATCGGGGTATAAGCGCCTAAAATGCACGAATCGGTGCAAACTTTCATGGCGCACTGGTCTTGGTTTACCAAGAATTGCTTAAACCGGAAATACTGATTGGGCACGGGTTAAAGATTCTGTTTGGCAATGGCTTCGTAGCCGTGGTCGATGAGCAGGTTAGGGGATAAAGCACTTTGCACGGCCAGTTCGTCGCAACGTTCGTTTTCGGGGTGGCCGGCATGACCTTTAATCCAGATAAAACGTACCTGGTGCTTGGGGTAAATGCGCAAAAAACGGGTCCATAAATCGGCGTTGGCTTTGCCGGCAAAGCCTTTCTTTTGCCAGCCATATACCCATTTTTTCTCTACGGCTTCTACCACGTATTTAGAATCGGAGTAAATAGTTACCGGAATATTGTCGGTTTTAATAGCTTCTAACCCCACAATAACCGCCAGCAATTCCATGCGGTTATTCGTGGTAAGCCGAAAGCCGGCGGTTAGTTCTTTCTGGTGTTGTTTGTAACGCAAAATGGTGCCGTAACCGCCCGGTCCCGGATTGCCGCGCGAAGCGCCATCGGTAAATATTTCAATCATGTTAAAATCAGCTTAAGTAAAGGGTTGGTTTTGGGTTTGTAAAATAACCTATGCAGAATTGGTTAGTAGCCCGTTTAAGAATATTATCTTTTTTGCCGGGCAGCCACCAACCCGTTTAAAAATGCAGGTTAGATTTAAATAATTTAATGGCAATGGCCAGCAAAATAACCCCAAAAACCTTGCGTAAAATATCGGTACCGGCCTGACCTAATTTTTGCTCCAGCCAACCCGATGTTTTTAATACCAGGTACACAAACACCAGGTTTATAATAATACCCGCCAAAATATTGGGTAAGGCATACACCGCTCTTAACGACAGCAAAGTGGTCATGGTGCCAGCCCCAACAATCATCGGGAAAGCCAAAGGTACAATAGAACCGCTTTTGCTGTTAGGGTTGGTCTGGAATAAATGAATGCCCAGTACCATTTCCATCCCCACTAAAAAAATAATTATGGCCCCGGCCAAAGCAAACGACTCTACATCTAAGCCAAATAATTTTAATATTTCCTGGCCCAGAAACAAAAAGGCAATCATGAGCACGGCCGCCACCAAGGTAGCCCGCTCCGACTGAATAACGCCTTCTCGGCGGCGCAGTTCAATAATTACCGGAATAGAGCCCAGAATATCAATAACTGCAAATAATATTAGCGTAACCGATAAAATTTCTTTTAAACTAAACATGGCGCAAACTATAGAATAAGTTCTTATTCGTAGTTAGACAGGAAAAAGTGTTTCAGGATTTTGTATTCGTCGTCGGAAATGGCCGGGAAGTTGGCAATCCGGAAAGTGTTTTTGGCCCACGGCCCATAGCCGTTGCCCAGCATAATTTCGTGGCGCAAGGCGTTGCGCTTTACCTCATCAATTACTTTTTCGGGCCCCTGCAACGCAATAACCGTATTAGACCGTACTTCGGGGTTGGTAACCAGCAACGAAAACGACGTAAATAATTCGAAAAACTCGTACAAATCCTGGCTCCGGGTTACTAAATCGTGGTCGATGGCTTTGATTAAGGGCCGTTGCTCCAGTACCCGCTGCAATAAATAAATATTAAGCACATTGGGCGTAATAGAAGTCTGGAAGTTGAGCATTTTTTCGTAGAGCGTAACCATGCTGTTGTAATGGCTGCGATCGTTTATTTCTTTCGCCCGGAAAACCGCCCGTGGCGAGCATACCATAATGCCCAAGCCGGCCGGCAAGCCAAAGCATTTCTGCACCGAGGCAAACCAAACATCGGCTTTAATGTATTTTAAAGCAATGCCGGCCATAGAGGAGGTGGCATCTACGGCAATCAGGGCATCGCGGTAGCGGTTAAATAAATTAAGAATAATATTTTCTTTTATTTGGGTACCGTTTGAGGTCTCGTTTTGAGTAATGCAAATCAGTTCGGCATCTGCATCTACCGCCAGGTCTTTTACGGGTATTTCTTCGTTTACCTCAAAACGCGCGCCGGTGGTTTGGGGCTTTATTTTTTTGGCGTATTGCATCCATTTTTCGCCGAAAGCCCCATTGTACAAATGATAGCTTTTGTGGCGGGTAAGGCTCTGGGCCAATATTTCCCAGCATTCGGTAGCCGACGACACAAAATAGATGTAGTAATCCTGCGGAATATTTAATTTTTTGCGCAACAAAGCCACCGTGTTTTTGCTCATTTGCATAAAACGGTCGCTGCGGTGCGGAATGCTCAGGATACCTTCGTCGAAGGCCATGGCCATATAATCCCGCACTTGCGGGTAAACTTTAGACGGACCTGGATAAAATGTGAGCATACGGCAAATTTGTAAGGGTAAAAGAAATATTTAATCAGTATCAGCCCGATACCGCATCAGCAATATTTTGCCGGCGCTACGATTTTTTTAACTCGAAGCCTACTTTATTGGGTTTCAGGCTGATGAAATATTGTAGCGCCAGGCGGTAACTTTCCAGCCCGAATCCACAGATACTGCCCAGGCACCGGGCGGCTATTAAACTTTTATGTCGGAACGCTTCGCGGGCGTAAATATTGGATATGTGCACCTCGGCCACGGGCGTAGTAATGGCCGCAATAGCATCGGAGAGGGCAATAGACGTATGGGTGTAAGCCCCGGCGTTTAAAATAATGCCGTTGTACGTAAAACCTACTTCGTGCAGTTTATCAATTAAAGTGCCTTCGGTATTCGATTGAAAATATTCCAACTCAATGTCGGGGTAGGTATTCTTTAGCTCCTCAAAATAATGTTCGAAAGAGCGGCTGCCGTACACCGTTTTTTCGCGTACGCCCAGCAAATTTAAATTAGGCCCGTTAATAATAATTATTTTCATGGTTTGGAGTTACTGCCGGTTAAGTATAAGCCCGCAAAGGTACATAACTGGGTATAAAGTTACAGGTTAAATGTTAAAAGTTAATTTTTAAACCCGCTACCGCCTGGCCAAATCCTTTGTTTTAAAGTCAGGTTAGGGTTGGATTACCTATCTTTGTTTAAATTTTGCCGGCTGCTGGTGTATGCTGCTGCCGGCCAAAATGAAACTTGCAATTATTAATTTGCCCCATGACCTGGTCTGTTCTGATAAAACAATTTGAAGCCTATCTGCAACTCGAAAAGTCTTTGTCGGGCAATTCGGTAGAAGCTTATAAACGCGATATTTTAAAGCTTACGCAGTTTCTGGACCTGAAAGGCTACGGAGTAAAACCGCTGGAAATGAAACCCAAGTATATCCAGGAATTTCTGGAATGGGTAAATGAACTGGGCATGACCCCGCATTCGCAGGCGCGTACTTTATCGGGTATCCGGGCGTTTTATAAATTCCTGATCATGGAAGATTTGCTTTTTGCCGACCCCACTGATACCATAGAAGCGCCTAAATTAGACCGTAAACTCCCCGATACGTTAAGCTTTCCGGAGATAGAAAATTTGTTCTCGGCCATTGATGTATCTACGCCCGAAGGCACGCGCAACAAGGCCATGCTCGAAACGCTTTACAGTTCGGGGTTGCGCGTAAGCGAGTTGGTAGAACTGCGCATCAGTAATTTATACGAAGAGCTGGGTTTTTTAAAAGTAAGCGGTAAAGGCGATAAAGAACGGTTGGTACCCATTGGCCGCGCAGCTCTTAAATACATCCGGATTTACCTGGACCAGGTAAGGCCACATTTAACCATTAAAAAAGGCCACGAAGATTATATTTTCCTTAACCGCCGTGGCGCCAAGCTTACCCGCGTAATGGTATTTACCATAATTAAACAATTGGCCCAGAAAACCGGCCTGCAAAAACAAATTAGCCCCCACACGTTTCGGCATTCTTTTGCTACCCACCTGATAGAAGGCGGCGCCGATTTACGCGCCGTACAAGAAATGCTGGGCCACGAATCTATTACCACCACCGAAATTTACACCCACCTCGACCGTGATTACCTAAAGCAAATTATTAAAGATTATCACCCGCGCAGCTAAAACAAGTGCTTTGCCCAATAAAAAATTTGGTAAGAATTAACGCCGCATTTACCCGAAAGCAACAGATAAATTTTGTATTGCTGGTATTGGTAAGAATAAGCGGCATTTCTAAGCTGTCTGTAGGGTAAACAGGAACACCGGGTAACACCGGTTTTTTTGTTTTATAATTAGGTGGTTTTAAGTAATTTTTATATATTGTTACAGCTATACTGCTACAATTTTAAATTATATAAATACAGTAACAACCTTGCTAAAGGAGGTTGTGGCAAAACCCCTCCAGATTTATATATCCGTAAGTTTTTTCGGAATGGTAGTTTTGGTTGTAAAAGGTAAAATATAGATTAACAGTAATTTAGCTGTAATAAGCTACTTGCTGATTAAGAGGAAATAAACACCATTATTACGTATATGTAATAGTTAGGCGTAATAAATAATAAGTTTTAAAATTGGAAACAATTAAATTAAATAAAACCATTGAAGAAGATTACCGACAAGCTTTGTTCCTTCTCAACTTTATTAGAGCAATAGAATTAAGGGGTATTAAGTACAAACTTATTTATATACTTTCTTTGACTGCTATAATAGTTGGACTTTCCGTGTTAGGCTCTATGGAATATTTAATTGGTTTCTATATTGTTATAATTGTCTCCTGGGTTATTTTCATAATAAACTCCTTTATTAAGTATCGGAAATACAAACAAAAAAAAGCCAAGTTGAAGGTTGTTGCGGAAGAAAATTTTGATCAATTAGGAGATTTTATTTTGGAATTTAATCAGGATTTAATAAAAGTAACAACTGAAAAATTTAATTCTGAAGTTAAATGGGAATATTTTAGAGCTTATTTGGAGGAAGAAAGTACTATTTATATTCTAATGGAGCAGATTAGTTCAACTTGGTCCTTTTCAAAGCAGGAAATTGGCGAAGATGCTCTAAACAAACTTAAACAAATAGTAAAAGAGAAACTGCCGCCATTAAAAATAAAGAATTATAACGCCTAACAAGGCATATACAAAAGCCTCGCTCTGCTGCGGCCTTTGCATATACAAACCGTTGTGCGGCATTGCAGGGCAATGGATTCAAATAGTTTTAAAGTCAAACGAATAGTATTGTAAAATCTTACTTGCTCTAAATTATAAAGACTAATCATTCAGAATAAAAAATGATACTTTATTGTAAATGGTTGTAAACACGTTTCCCAAAATAAATTATGGATCCAATTTTTGAATTTTTCGCTACACTTTCAGTAAGCTTATTTACAGGTGGATCCATTTATATAAATCTGGTGGAACATCCAGCAAGAATGAGTTGCGGCACTGCTTTAGCCGTCACTGAATTTGCCCCCAGTTATAAAAGAGCAACTATCATGCAAGTGCTGTTAGCTCTAATTTCGTTTCTTAGTGCATTCGCTGCTTGGTTAATGGGAACAGGAATCTTATGGCTAATTGGTGGCATATCAATCATATTAGTAATTCCTTTCACTGTCATTGTTATTTTTCCAACAAACAATTATTAGACCCTTCATTGGATAAAATTCAGCATATGCATATCAACTATTGGACCGTTGGGGAAGATTACATGCTGTTCGAGGCCTTTTAAGTCTCACTTCACTTATTATCTTTTTATATTCACTTATTTGGTTATAAATGACTGCATGATTTACATAGTAACGACCGCACAACAAGACTAAAGTGCATAAGCGCACCATAGCTAATACGTTATCATCAATTAAAATAAAACCAGAATAATGAAAAAGGTTGTACTAGTATTAATTATCAATTTCCTGTTATTAGGAATTGGTATGGCACAAATTCCAGAAGAAGCTTTTCCTTTAACTAATTCATTGTCTAAATTATGGCGCAATGGAGATACTGATAAAGCCATTAAGGCATCATTAGAATTATATCGACTTTATCCTCCATTTTTATTAGATAGAATTCATAATACACTTGCACAACAATTACCAAAGGATTCACAACGTTTCGGCCTTAAATATCTTGAACAATTACAAAAGGAAGGAAATCAAGATATAAATGAAATAATTGCTCCAATTTATCTCTGGAGCAAGGCAATTAATGCCCATGAAAAACAAGAGATAATATCTATTAAAGAAGAGTTAAAACAATTACAAAAAGACCGTTCTGATTATAAATCTCAAAGGGAAAGATATTGCCTTTTAATTTTTAAAGAATTAGATAAAAATAATGCAATAGATAATGAACAGCGGATTGAATTAGTAAATAGGACCATAAGCAGCTTAGCTGCTAATCTTACTAATTTAGGTAATGCAACCACTAGTAAGGAAAGAGAAGAACGAGCTTGGCATAGGTATTTGCTGGCATATAGTTATGATTATTTATATACAATTGGAAAGGGCAGTGAAGAATATTTGAAAAAAGCTTCAGATTTTAGTCCAGATTTAAACGACAGGCTAAACAAAAGTGCATATTTTTATGATGCAGCTCTCCTGACTGGTAATCCAGAACAAATTGGTTATAAATTAAAATATTTAAAATACTTAAACAATAATAATAGAAAAGGCGAGGCCCTCGATCTCCTCTGTAATATAACTTTTAGCAATCCTTCTGATGATAACCTTAAGCTGCTAGAGGACTATTATGGAAATACTAAAAATGCAATTTCTTTTAAAAGATTTTGGGAAAATTACATACATAATCAGGGCAAACCTGTTCCAAAGGTTAAAATAAAATTTGAAAACGAAGAATTAGATCTGACCCATAAGTCAGGTAGCTGGGTTTATATTGATGTATGGGGGACTTGGTGCAGTCCGTGTCTCGAAGAATTACCAGATTTACAGTCTTTGTATTCTTCTATTAAGCAAGTTCAACATTCAAAACTAAAGATTTATACTTTTTCTTTTGGCTCTAAAAACTTATCAGATTTTATGGCCAAAAATAAATATACATTTTTAGTGAGCGAGATTGACAAGCAGACTAATGATTTATTTGAAGTATCTGGATATCCAACTAAAATTTTGATTTCGCCACAGGGTAATTTTATAAAAATACCTTTTGGCGAAGATTGGAAAACATATATTAAAAATTATACTCTATTGTAAAATAACTGTGGGTAACAACAATAGCTGTTGCACAACTCCTTTCAAAAGTTGAACCAGGGAAGGTTCTTTGGGTTTATCTTGCAATTTTAGCAAATATTCTCGGCCAAAAGTTTTCAGAAAAAGCGATTAAAGCATGTTTAGGCAGAGCCATAACGGCGGTTTGGCTCTTTTGGGGTTTAAAGTGTAGCAGTTTTTTGAGGTTATAAGCCGTGGCCGCCAAGAGCATAACCTTGGTTGCCTGCTCGATGCCCCGGGTGTTAATCTTTCTAAGGCCTAAAAAGTTAATGAGCGTACCCAGCACCGGTTCCACCGTTGCTTGCCGCAGTCCTTTCATCTTTCGCCCATAGCGGCTATTGATTCGTTTGGTGACCGGCTCGTACGCTTCCCGATAGTAGGTAATCTCTACTTTTTTTTCCTGGCTCTTGCCGATACAGCCTTCGCGCAGGGGACAGCCTTTGCAGTCTTTGCGGGTAGTG
Organism: Adhaeribacter sp.; assembly: GCF_057359045.1. Classification (NCBI taxonomy): domain Bacteria; kingdom Pseudomonadati; phylum Bacteroidota; class Cytophagia; order Cytophagales; family Hymenobacteraceae; genus Adhaeribacter; species Adhaeribacter sp. The sequence goes on along the minus strand of NZ_JBMQUD010000026.1, from coordinate 5,819 downwards.
AAGTAGAGCTTCTTTTTAATGTTGTTCTTAGGCGCTACTTTAATCTTTCTAAAAGTAGCTTTCTTGCCCTGTGGGCAAAGCCAGTAGTCTTCCTCTCTATGATAAGTAAAGCCTTCGGGGCCGCCTTTGTAAGTGCCGTGCGGGGGAATAAAAGCGGTGATGCCTGCTTTTTCTAAAAGCGCATAGTTCTCCCCCGAGGAGTAGCCGGCATCCGCTAAAACCGTGTTGCAGCTTAGATGTAAGCGCTGCAAGCTGCCCGTCAAAGCTGATAGCAACGTGGGCAAACATTGATTGTCTTTCTTGTCCGCAAAGTCTGCTTATACGTGGGTGATGGTATGATGGACCGTATCGACCGCTAATTGCGCCAGATAGCAGAGTTTGCGTGCCTTTCCGGGCTTCACGGCAATGCGGGCATCCGGGTCCACGGGCGAATAGTGGGTCTTGTTGGAAGTGTACTTGCTGTTTTTATTATGGGAACCAGGCCGCTGGTCCTGTTGCAAGCACCACTTTTTGTTGCGCGCCTTTATCGCTTGCAACTCCTCATGCGTAGCCGTGAGGGTCTGCTGCTGCATAGTAGCTTTATTAATCTTGGCTTTTCTGTCTGCCCGGCTGATGGCCCGCACCTGCTCCAGGTGCGTGTACAGGTCTTGTACAGGAACCTTCAGCTCTAATGAATCCAGGGAAGCATTGGCTTTTATCAGGGCTGAGTCTACTACTTGCGTATGACCAGCCACCAGGCCAGCCTCTACATATAAAGAAAGTACTTGCCTGAATACTTCTGCAAACAAAGACTCTGGTAAAAGCTGGCGGGTGCGCGAAACAGTAGAATGCCAGGGCAGCGGCTCGTCTAGTTGGTAATCGAGAAAGTAAAGCAAATCCAACCGCAGACTACAATGCTCTATAAGTTTTCTATCAGAAATAATGTTTTCTAGATAGCCTACTAAACAGAGCTTAAAGAACACAACTGGGTCAATCGAGTGCTGACCACAACGGCCATAATAAGGTGCTGTCAACTCATACAGAAAATTCAAGTCTAGTTGCTGCTTTAGCCGCCGGTAAAAATTATGCGCCGGTACATGTGCCGAAAGTGAGAAACATAACTCCTGCTCATCAATATAGTGCTTTTTGCCCTGCATCTTATTCAAGGTTTGGTCATTTCCCCCTTTACGCCTATATTCATACCATTGTGCAACAGACACAACAGCTAAACGCTAGCCTCGGCCGACGGCCTCCGCTGCCGTTTAGCCTAACCGTTAGGAAAAATTGAAAATAAAATGGATTGGAAAGAAAAGAGAAAACTTATGGACAAAGAGAGTTAAAGGAAAAAGTAGTACCCGCTCTTCGTCAAAAAGGATTTAAAGGTGCGTATCCTCATTTCAAAAGAATAAATGAAAATAAAATTGATATTCTAGGTTTTCAATTTAGCCAATGGGGTCCACAATTCTACGTTAATATTGCCAGGTCTCCAATTGATGGGATAACCTTACTGGATGGCAAGCACTTCCCTCCAGAAATTGTAAAATATAATCATTGTGGAAAAAGAAGTCGAATAGGAAAAAATCCATTTAATTTTGAGAATGAGGATTTTGGGGAAATAGCCAATAAAGTTCTTATAGCTTTGCCTGAAGCCGAAGATTGGTGGACTAAAAATTAAAAAACAACCATTCCTAACCACACCTAAAGCACACTAAAGCCTGCCTTTGCCCAGTACGTTGTATAGCATTTAAAAAATGGATAGTGTAGAAGACATATTCAAAAACCTAGAAGGCATGACTAAAGAGGTTAAGTTACGCTTTTACGACAGATTAGGTTTCCACCTTACTTTAGCAATAAGAAGCATTTGTTCAAATCCAGAGACTTCGGACAAAGAAAAAGTAGAGGCCATCAAGATTATAAATGAATTAAGTCATAGCATTTTTAATTGGACGTGGATACTTGAGAATGACGATAAAGACTTTGACGACCTTAAATGCTTTGCGGAAATTAAATATTACGCAGAGCAGAGTAAAATTGTACCTGGAGAATTAACAGAAGCCATCAAATCTAGTTATCGACTCCTAACTAAGAACTAAAAAAACGCTCCACAACACAATTTATACTAAACTCTGCGGGCTTAGCATACACGCGGCCCGTTGGCAGTAAGATAAAATGAAAGAAGAATCCACTCAATCATATGATTTCATCTGTTTTACAGACTTAGCTTACGAATTTGTCTTTTCTGATAAGAAAGAAGCAGAGAAGAAAATTAAAAGGCGACTTAAATATTATGATTTGGGTGAATATAACCAGGAAAGGGTCGACTACATTAGAGAATTAAAGAATGACTTATTTTCTGAGATTTCTAAAACTGCCAAATCAAAATACTTCAACAAGAGCAAATCAAACTATGCTGACTTAGCTGATTTTAATATTGAAGGAATGACTGAATATTATTTCAAAAAATATAACAAGTTGGATAAAAACGAATTGATAGGTATGATAAATTTTGCTGTTTACTTGTACCATTTGATATAATGATACAAAAAATCCCACCTGCCAACAAAAGCTAAAAATCGTTAAAACGCGCCATAGCCTAACCGTTATGTGCAATTGCACTCACAATAATTAAAAATGCGACTAATAAATTTTCTTCTGATTGTTTCTGTAGCGGTGCTAATAACTAATAAAGTCATGGCGCAGCAGATAGAAAACTTCCCTCGTGTATCTATTCCACATACAGAAATAAGAACTATTCACTCGGCAATTGTGGAGGACACTTTCTTTATTTACATCGCATACCCAGCTGACTACCAATCTTCGGGAAAGGAGTACCCCATCTTATACCTCTCCGACGCAAATCTTTACTTCGCCACTTTAACTCAACAAATGCGGGTCATGCAAATTGAAAACGAAGTACCGCAGGTGCTTATAGTAGGCATAGGTTATAAAACGGATAAGTTGGCGACTAGTTTACGGAGCAGAGATTTTACCCCTACTGCCATACCTGACCCATTTGAGAACCAATGGCCGACTGGAGGCGCGGCGGCTTTCTTGGAGTTCATAAATAAAGAGTTAAAGCCATTTATACAGCAGAATTATCGAGTAACCAATCAAGCTTCCTTTGTTGGTGTTTCATATGGAGGCTTGTTTGGTTTATATGCACTTTTTCATGAGCCGCAAAGCTTTCAAAACTACCTTATTGCAAGTCCATCTATTTGGTACGACAACAATATTTCACTCACATTTGAGCAAAAACATGCAAAATCGCATCAGAATTTGATGGCAAAAGTTTTCCTGTCAGTGGGTGGACTAGAAGAAAAGCAGTATAGCGATGCATACATGGAAACAAATGTTAAAAGACTATCCAAAGCCTTGAAGAAAAGGAAATATTCTGGCCTTTCTTTAAAGACCCAGGTTTTTGAAAATGAATCTCACCTTTCTGTTCCTGGTGCCGCTTTTAGCCACGGTTTGCGATACCTACTAAACTTGGCAAAGTAAAACAAAAGCACATAATACTGTATATACAAAAGCCTCGCTCCGCTACAGCCTTTGTATATAATACCCGTTGGCTGCAATTCTCCTATTTCTAAAATCCCAACGTGTTTTTAGTCGCTAACGAAATTTGTTTCTATTTTTAGATAATCAATTAGTAGAAAATATAAAAATACAACTTATTGATTATCAAATTTTAAGTTTAACATTAGTCAGCATTTATTCCCAGAATTTCATTAGGGCCTAATTTATAATCACAGGCTGATTATAATATATTCTTTTAAAGGTGGAGAAAATTACTACTTTTGTGACTGACTAATCAGTAAAGAAAATGAGTGCAAAAATTGTAGTTGAGAATTATTTCAACGCCGTGAAAGAAGGTAGGCTTGCAGATATGCAAAAGTATGTATCGCCCAACCAAAAATATTGGATTAGCGGTAATGGCACCTGGCCTTTTGGAGGATATAATTCACCGGAATCCATGGGTAAATTGTGGTCGATTGTAAAGGAACGTTTTCCTAACGGCTTAAACATTACCATCAATTCTATTCTTACAGACGGCGAATATGCAGCTGTACAAGTTCATAATAATGCAACCCGAATAGATGGCAAGATTTACGATAATGATGTCTTGGTACATTTAAGAGTGCAGAATGATATTATTACGGAACAAAGGGAATACCTGGATACTATTATGATGAACGAGCTTTTTTGTGGTGAACTAGAAAATCAACATTGAAAGAATCATATTCAGGTTGCTCAAAAGGGCTTTAAGAAGATGATTGATTTTTTGTAAATAGAATTAGATGGATAAAAGGGAAAAAATATTAAATACTGCATTGCATTTATTTGCAAACAATGGATTTAATGATACACCTACAAGCAGAATTGCTAAGGAAGCAGGAATTGCAACAGGCACGCTTTTTTACTTTTTCCCTACGAAAGAGGCCTTGATAAAATCTCTTTATGTAGAAATTAAGAATCGTGCTTCAGAATTTATTTTAATAAAAATTAAGGAATCGGCTTCGATAAAAGAAATTATTAAAACTTATTATGTAGAATCACTTAAGTGGGCACTGAAAAACGATACTGAATTTCAATTTCTTTCCCAATTTTCTAATTCACCTTACCTGCAAAAAATTGCATCCACGGAAATGCAGACATACATTGAACCCGTATTGCAAAATTTTAGGATAGGTATAGAAACGGGTGTTATCATTCCACAAGAACCCATATTGCTTTATACATTAATCAGCAACCAAGTTACGGTGATAAAAAATTATCTGGTCGAACAAAAATCATCAAAAAAAGCAACCCAAATAACGATTGAACAAACCTTTGATATGTTTTGGAAAATGATAGCCTTAGAAAAATGAATATAATTATAACCGGAGTAACCGGAATGGTAGGAGAAGGCGTTTTGAGGGAATTCCTTCAGAATAGCACTGTAAAAAGTGTATTTGCCGTAAGCCGTAAACCATCAGGCATAGGCCATCAAAAATTGAAGGAATTAATCATCCCCGACTTTATGAATTTAGATGGATATGTAAGTTCTTTAAACGGCTATGATGCTTGTTTTTATTGTGCAGGTGTAAGTGCATTTTTAATGAGTGAAAAAGAATACACTTACTTTACTTACGATACAACCATCCATTTCGCAAGAACTTTAGCAAGCTTAAATCCAAATATGGTTTTTGGATATATTTCTGGCCTGTACACGGATAGTACTGAAAAAGGCAGATTTATGTGGGCAAGAGTAAAAGGGAAAACAGAAAATGAACTATTAAGGCTGTCATTCAAAGATGTCTACAATTTTCGCCCCGGTTACATGAAGCCTTTTAAAACTCAGAAAAATGTAAAATCTGTATTCAAAATTATTGGCTGGTTCTACCCGAAAATTTTTCCTCAAAAATCAATGACCTTATCTCAACTAGGACAAGCAATGATTATGACAGTTTTAGAAAAGTATCCAAACAAAATACTAGAGATTGCTGATATTAAAAAGCTGGCACAAAGACAAGAACATGTCTCTTTTTAAAAAAGGCGTTATCTAATCATTAAAAACTGCTTGCAATAGTGTGTTTATTAAATTGTGGCTGGAAGTCAAACTTTTAACTTTAAATCGCTATTTTGCTTTTGTGGTTAATTGAAACTGACGTTTTTCAAATGCCACAACTTCATAAACACTTTAACGTTAGCTGCCATGTTATGTTGAAACTCCTTAAATTCATAATCGTCGGACTTATTCCCTTCGTAATCTTTGGACTTTTAGCACAGTGTATTTTTTCTTTTTTCCAGCAAAGGCCGAGCGGGCCTCGGTTGACCGTTTTAAAATTTTCTGGTCCATT
>NZ_JBMQUD010000025.1:0-98331 GCF_057359045.1 Adhaeribacter sp. | reverse complement strand
AGCCGTATGGTTTGTTAACCATTACGACTACCCGCGACCAGATTATTCCGCTTTTAACGCATTTATACCACGATGCAACCCTGAAAATGAATTTCCTCACCACCATGTGCGGTATTCATTACCCGGAAAATAAAGGACAAGAGTTAGGCATGGTCTATCATGTGCACAGCCTGGTACACAATGTACGCCTACGCATCAAAATATTCTTCCCGATTGAAGATCCAGTTGTTCCAACCGCTACCAAGCTTTACGCCACCGCCAACTGGATGGAGCGTGAGGCTTTTGATTTTTACGGGATTCAGTTCGAAGGTCACCCGAATTTGATTCGCATTTTAAACGTGGAAGACATGACCTACCACCCGATGCGGAAAGAATATCCCTTGGAAGATGGTACCCGCGAAGACAAAGTAGACGTGTTCTTCGGAAGGTAGTTTTTAGTAGTTAGTTGTTAGTGATTAGTCCTTAAAAAATTATCATCAAAACAACTAACTAAAAATCTAAAATATAAATAGTTGAATGTTGAAGTTGAAGTTTTCATTATAAAAGACTAACAACTAAAAACTAATAACTAACAACTATAAAACAAATGGCAGAATTTAAAACAGCAGAACAAGTGAAAAATGCCCAGGGATTGGAAAGAATTCCGGATTCACTGCCTGCTCAATATAACGAAAACGAACGTGAACTTACCACGCTGAACCTGGGGCCCACGCACCCGGCCACGCACGGTATTTTCCAGAATATATTACAGATGGACGGGGAAAAGATTGTTTCGGGCGTTCCGACAATCGGCTACATTCACCGGGCCTTCGAAAAAATTGCCGAACGTCGTCCGTTCTACCAGATTACCCCGCTAACCGACCGCATGAACTATTGCTCCTCTCCTATTAATAACATGGGCTGGTGGATGACGGTAGAAAAACTATTGGGCGTAAAAACGCCGAAGCGGGCTGATTACATCCGGGTAATTGTGATGGAGCTAGCGCGTATTGCTGACCACTTAATTTGTAACTCCATCTTGGGTGTGGACTCTGGTGCTTTTACCGGTTTCTTATACGTATTCCAGGAGCGGGAAAAAATATACGAGATTTACGAAGAAATCAGCGGTGCCCGTTTAACCACCAACATGGGCCGCATTGGCGGTATGGAGCGCGATTTATCTCCGGTGGCTATTCATAAGCTGCGCGAATGGATTGACGGATTCCCGAAAGTAATGAAGGAATTCGAATCGATGTTTACCCGCAACCGGATTTTCATGGACCGCATTAAAGACGTAGGCCCGATGACGGCAGAAAAGGCGTTAAACTACGGCTTTACCGGACCAAACTTACGGGCAGCGGGCGTCGATTACGATGTGCGCGTCATGAACCCTTATTCTTCTTACCAGGATTTCGATTTTGAAATTCCGGTAGGTACCACCGGCGATACCTACGACCGGTTTATGGTACGGAACGAAGAAATCTGGCAAAGTTTCCGGATTATTCAGCAAGCTTTAGAGAACCTACCAGAAGGACCATTCCACGCCGATGCGCCGGAATATTTCTTACCGCCGAAGCAAGCCGTGTACAAGAACATGGAAGCCTTAATCTATCACTTCAAAATTATTATGGGTGAAATTGAGGCACCAGTGGGTGAAGTTTATCATTCCGTGGAAGGTGGTAACGGCGAATTAGGTTTTTATTTAGTGAGTGATGGTGGCCGTACGCCTTACCGCTTACATTTCCGTCGCCCTTGCTTTATTTATTACCAGGCTTACCCCGAAATGGTAGTAGGCTCGCAATTATCGGATGCTATCTTGATTTTAAGTAGCATGAACGTAATTGCCGGAGAATTAGACGCTTAATATTTAGCTTTTAGCGGTTAGCTATTAGTTTTTAGTTTTAATAATAACAGCAACCACAAAAGTCCCTCTCCATTGGAGAGGAATTTAGGGTGGGGCCAAACAAATAAATCCGTTGATGGAATCAACAACTCAAAACGAAGTACAATTTTCGGATGCGGCCATGGCCGAAATCAGAAGATATATTTCACATTACCCCGCCGACCGGAAAAAATCGGCGATTCTGCCTGTTCTGCACATTGCCCAGGCTGAATTTGGCGGTTGGGTAAGTCCGCAGGTACAAGATAAAGTGGCCGAAATTCTGGATATCCAACCTATTGAAGTTTACGAGGTAGCAACTTTCTACACCATGTTCAACCTGAAACCGGTTGGCAAACACGTGCTGGAAGTATGCCGCACCGGCCCTTGCATGTTGCGCGGCGCCGACCATTTAATTGAGCACCTGGAAAACCGTTTAGGCTGCCACGTAGGCGAAAACAGTGCTGATGGCATGTTTACCCTGAAAACTGTAGAATGTTTAGCTGCCTGCGGAATGGGGCCCATGTTGCAAATTCGGGAGAAATATTACGAGAACCTGGACCCGCAGAAAATGGACCAATTGCTGGATGATTTAAGAAAAGAATAAAATTGGTATCAGGTAGTAAGTATCAGGTATCAGGATTTATAAAAAAGAAATTAGCCTATAGATTTTTTGCAAAAACTAATCACTAAAAGCTAATTACTAACTACTAAACCCAATGGGACTAAAAATATTAACTGAACATATAAACGTACCGGGCATCAATACCCTGGAAACCTACCGCAAAATGGGTGGTTACCGGAGTGTAGAGAAAGCTCTGAAAACCATGACGCCCGACGAGGTGGTGGAAGAAGTGAAGAAGTCTGGTTTGCGTGGTCGGGGTGGTGCCGGTTTCCCAACCGGGATGAAGTGGAGCTTTTTGGCTAAGCCGGAAGGTAAGCCCCGCTACCTGGTGTGCAACGCCGACGAATCCGAGCCGGGCACTTTCAAAGACCGCGTGTTGATGGAGAAAATTCCCCACGCTTTAATTGAAGGGATGATTACCTCCAGTTATGCCTTAGGTGCGCGTACTTCCTATATCTATATCCGCGGTGAATTAATGTTTGTGCTGCGCATCTTAGAAAAAGCCATTGCCGAATGTTATGCCGCCGGTTTATTAGGCGAAAATATTCTGGGCTCTGGCTACTCTTTAGATTTACACGTGCACCCGGGTGGTGGCGCGTATATTTGCGGCGAGGAAACAGCTTTACTGGAATCTTTAGAAGGTAAACGCGGTAACCCGCGTAACAAACCTCCTTTCCCGGCAGTTTGGGGCCTTTATGGCTGCCCTACCGTGGTAAACAACGTGGAATCAATTGCTTCGGTGCCCTGGATTGTAAATAATACCGGGGAAGAATACGCGAAAATTGGAGTTGGTAGAAGTACCGGAACCAAATTAATTTCAGCTTCTGGTCATATTAACAACCCGGGTGTTTACGAAATTGAATTAGGTTTACCGGTAGAAGAATTTTTATTCTCCGATGAATATTGCGGTGGCATCTGGAAAGGCCGGAAATTTAAAGCAATTGTAGCTGGTGGTTCTTCGGTGCCGATTTTACCCGGTGAATTATTCCTGAAAACCGCCGAAGGTACACCGCGCGTGATGACCTATGAATCGTTATCGGAAGGTGGATTTGTGAGCGGTACCATGTTAGGTTCGGGTGGTTTTATTGTGATGGACGATACGACTTGTATTGTGCGCAACACCTGGAATTTTTCCCGCTTTTATCACCATGAATCGTGTGGGCAGTGCAGCCCTTGCCGCGAAGGAACCGGCTGGATGGAGAAAATATTGCACCGCATTGAGCACGGCCACGGCCACATGCACGATATTGATTTATTAGTAAACGTGTCGAAACAAATTGAAGGAAATACCATTTGCCCGTTGGGCGATGCGGCAGCCTGGCCAGTAGCCAGTGCCGTGCGCCATTTCCGGCATGAGTTTGAATGGCACGTAAAACATCCGGAAAAAGCGACTGCACCGGGTGCTGTTTACAGCAGCGCGGAAGATTTAGCTTTTGCTTAGGAAGTTTTTAGTTATTAGTAGTTAGGAATTAGTTTAACTGCAATAGCAAAAAGAGACTTTCTAAAGGCTAAGAAGCTTTATAGTAGTTGTTAGAACTGGAATTAAGCTTTGATAACTACCGAATAAAATTAAAAGGGAATATGTTAGTGCTGGTTATTTGGTTTAAAAACTAAGACCTAATCACTAACAACTAAATACTAAAATTAAATGGCTAAAATAACTTTTGACGGCATTGAGGTGGAAGTTCCGGATGGAACGTCTATTCTGAATGCTGCCCGCAAAATTGGTGGCAATGTGGTGCCACCGGCCATGTGTTACTATACGCCTTTAAAAGGCAGCGGCGGTAAATGCCGCGCTTGTTTGGTGAAAGTAACCGCTGGCTCTGCCAAAGACCCGCGCCCCATGCCGAAACTGGTTGCATCTTGTGTAACGCCGGTGCAGGATGGGATGGTGGTAGAAAACACCTTATCGCCGCAGGTTTTAGAAGCGCGTAAAGGCGTGGTAGAAATGCTATTAATTAACCACCCGTTGGATTGCCCGGTTTGCGACCAGGCCGGCGAGTGCGATTTACAAAACTTCTCCTACGAGCACGGTACTTCTGGTACTCGTTTCGAAGAAGAGCGTCGCACATTCGAACGCAAGGATATTGGGCCGCTAATTCAGCTGCACATGAACCGGTGTATTTTGTGTTACCGCTGCGTGTACACGGCAGACCAGATTACCAACAAGCGCGTGCACGGGGTTTTAGGCCGGGGAGATGCTTCGGAAATTGGCACGTACATCGAAAATGCGATTGATAACGATTTCTCCGGTAACGTGATTGACGTGTGCCCGGTAGGCGCTTTAACCGATAAAACATTCCGGTTTAAGAACCGCGTGTGGTTTACCAAACCGGTAGATGCGCATCGCGATTGTCCGAAATGTAGCGGTAAAGTAGTATTGTGGATGCGTGGTTCGGATGTACTGCGGGTAACAGGTCGTAAAAACGAATACGGCGAATTAGTAGAATTTATCTGCAACGAATGCCGGTTCGAGAAAAAAGAAGTAGCCGACTGGACCATAGAAGGCCCTCGCCACATTGCCCGGGCATCGGTTATTTCGGCCAATCATTACGAATTACCGGTTGTAAATCCGCAGATTATCGCCGATTTACCCGAAAGTACTACCAAAGAATTACAAATTATTCCGAGACCTTTCTAAAGAAGCATGGAGATTTCCGCATTAGCCATACAGGCCTTAATTATACTAGCCATATTTGGTATTACGCTTTTAATTGCCACGTACTGCACCTGGGCCGAGCGCCGGATTGCGGGTTACTTGCAAGACCGTCCGGGACCAAACCGGGTAGGTCCGTGGGGCTTAGGCCAACCCTTAGCTGATGCCGTGAAATTATTCTTTAAAGAAGAGTTTATTCCGGCCAATGCGAACAAATGGTTATTTATTGCCGGTCCTTCGCTGGCTATGTTAACGGCTTTAATGAGCAGTGCGGTAGTGCCATTTGGTAATACCATTTTATCCGATGATTTTGGCGCTATCCGCATCCAGGGCATTGAGGTAAACATTGGCATGCTGTATATCTTTGGGGTAGTTTCGCTGGGTGTTTACGGCATCATGATTGGTGGCTGGGCCTCTAACAATAAATTCTCGTTGTTGGGTGCCATCCGGGCCGCTTCACAGAACATCAGCTACGAAATTGCTTTAGGGCTATCTTTAATTGCAGTTTTAATGATGACCGGAACACTTTCTTTGCGCGAGATTGCTTTACAGCAATCAGAACCGCTCTTTGGTATATCGGGCATGAACTGGAATATTTTTTATCAGCCCTTAGGTTTCATTATTTTCTTAACCTGTGCTTTTGCTGAAACCAACCGGACGCCTTTCGACTTACCAGAATCCGAAGCGGAATTGGTGGGTGGTTACCATACAGAATATGGCTCCATGAAATTGGGTTTATACCTGTTTGCGGAATACGTAAATATTATTGTGGTATCGGCGGTAATGAGTACGCTATATTTTGGCGGTTTTAACTTCCCGTTCCAGGCCGAATTAGAAAGTGTTATTTCCAGCGATAAGCAGCTGGCTCACAATATTATTACCTTTATTGGTGTTGGGGTATTTTTCCTGAAGATATTCTCTTTTATCTTCTTCTTTATGTGGGTACGCTGGACCTTGCCACGTTTCCGTTACGACCAATTATTAAACTTGGGTTGGAAAGGATTAATCCCGCTTTCAGTCATCAATATTATTTTAACCGGCGGCGCTATTTTATTATACGAGCATTTTAATAAGTAATAGTAAGCTGGTTTTGTTTAAGATTTAATCACAAAGGAGATTATGGAATCCTTATCAAATAGAAAAAAAGTATTGGAACAAAAGCCGATGACGGTAGCGGAGAAGATGTATCTTCCGGCTATTTTCAACGGGCTTTCCATTACCTTGCGTCACTTTTTCAAGAAAAAGCCTACCATTCAGTATCCGGAGCAAAAACGGGAGTTTGGCCGGGAATTCCGGGGCTTACACGTATTGCGCCGCGATGAGCAAGGCCGGGAGCGCTGTACCGCTTGTGGTTTATGCGCAGTGGCCTGCCCTGCCGAAGCCATTACCATGGTAGCCGGCGAACGCAAAAAAGGCGAAGAACATTTGTACCGCGAAGAAAAATACGCCGTGACTTACGAAATAAATATGTTGCGTTGCATTTTCTGCGGTTTATGTGAAGAAGCTTGCCCCAAAGAAGCGGTGTTTCTGCAAAACGATAAAACCGTACCGCCCCGTTTCGAGCGTGATGAGTTTATTTACGGCAAAGACCGGCTGGTAGAACCTTTGGACAAAGCAAATTCGAAAGAAAATATTAAATACAGATATTAATTAGCTATTCCGCCGCAGGTAGATTGTTGTTTAAACTATTATTATGTTTAAAACTAACCGCTAATTACTAATCGCTAATCACTCAAAAATGACTGGTAACCTTTTTTACTTCCTGACTTTTTTAACCTTGTTTGCGGCTTTAGGGGTAGTATTCTCTAAGAACCCGGTTTACAGTGTTCTTTGCCTTATCCTTACCTTTTTTACCCTATCTGGTCATTATATTTTATTAAATGCCCAGTTTGTGGCAGCGGTTAATATTATTGTATATGCCGGGGCCATTATGGTTTTGTTCCTGTTCGTGATTATGTTCCTGAACCTGAATACGGATACCGAGCAAACGCAAAGTAAATCAACCTTAATGAAGGTTGCCGGCGTTATTTCAGGCGGTTTGTTATTGGTTATTATGATAGCGGTTTTAAAAGATGCCGAGTTGGGCCAGGTAGATACCGTAAACTTTGATTCTCAGATTGGATTGGTTGAAAACCTGGGCCACTTATTATTTACTAAATATTTATTACCGTTTGAGTTAGTTTCGGTATTGTTTTTAGCGGCCATGGTGGGTGCGGTAATGTTAGGTAAAAAGGAATCGCAGCAGCGGCATTTTTAATATTTTACCAAGTATGGCGACAGGACGTGTCGCCATTTGTATTTATATAAAAACTCATTAAGTTGGGTAAATAGCAAAATGGCGGTAAATTGCGCCGCTTTTGCAGAAGCTATATTTCATAATAAAACAGCTACCATAGCTAAGATAAAATGAACGAAATTCCTGAGGTAATCAGAACCATTCCTTTACAGTACTACCTGTTCTTCAGCAGCGCTTTATTTGTTATTGGTATTATAGGCGTTCTCACCCGCCGTAATGCCATTGTTATTTTTATGTGTATTGAATTAATGCTGAATGCCGTAAATCTTTTACTAACAGCTTTTTCGGCGTACCGCTCTGATGCCAACGGACAGGTTTTTGTATTTTTTATTATGGCCGTAGCCGCCGCCGAAGTTTGCGTGGGCTTAGCTATTATTGTTATGATTTACCGGAACTTACGCTCTACCGATATTAATATTTTGAGTAACCTGAAATGGTAATAATTGGACGTTGGTAGCAAGACATTGGTATCAGGTATTTAAACTTTCAAATAAAAATATTCATGTTCGCGAAAACGAACAATGATTAACGAACAACGAAATTAAAGCATGCAAACAGATATATTACCCGCCACCAACTCCGATTTGGGCTTGTTCTGCTTACTTATTCCGCTTTTACCTTTACTCGGATTTATTATAAACGGCTTGGGCAACCGTTCTTTACCTAAAAGCCTCATTACTTTAATTGGCTGCGGCAGTGTTTTAATTTCTTTCTTAATTGCGCTGTTCCTGTTTATTCAGTTTGATGGCCGTCCTTACGTAATTGATGTATTTAATTGGATAAATGTAGGAAACCTGCATATTCCTTTTTCCTTTATGATTGATCAGCTTTCGCTGATTATGCTGTTGCTGGTAACGGGCGTTGGTTTTGTCATTCACGTATATTCGGCCGGTTATATGAGCCACGATGCCGGCTTTGGTAAGTTCTTTGCCTTCCTTAACTTATTTAGTTTCTCGATGTTGATGCTGGTAATGGGCTCCAACTACGTAATGATGTTTATTGGCTGGGAAGGCGTTGGTTTGTGTTCTTATTTGCTCATTGGTTTTTGGAACAAAGTAACACCTTATAATAATGCGGCTAAAAAGGCTTTTATTGTAAACCGCATCGGTGACTTAGGCTTTTTATTGGGCATATTCTTATTGTTTATGACCTTCGGTAGTGTTACCTATGCCGACATTTTTCAGCAGGCTGCCCAGTTACACGAAGTAAATCAACCCGTAATTGTAGCCATAACGTTATTATTATTTGTAGGTGCCATGGGTAAAAGTGCCCAATTGCCGCTTTATACCTGGTTACCCGATGCAATGGCCGGCCCAACCCCGGTTTCAGCGCTCATTCACGCGGCTACCATGGTTACCGCCGGTATTTACATGGTAATCCGCTCCAACGTATTATATACTTTAGCACCTACTACTTTAGAGTTTATCGCCATTATTGGTTTAGCCACCGCGGTTTTTGCCGCCACCATAGGCTTGTTCCAAAACGACATTAAAAAAGTGCTGGCTTATTCTACCGTGAGCCAATTGGGTTATATGTTCCTGGCCTTGGGCGTAATGGCTTATACCTCTTCTCTGTTCCACGTGTTAACGCACGCGTTCTTTAAAGCTTTATTATTCTTAGGTGCCGGTAGTGTTATTCACGCCATGAGCAACGAGCAGGATATTAGGAACATGGGCGGTTTACGCAAATATTTACCGGTTACGTTTATTACTTTCTTAATTGGTACGCTGGCTATTTCGGGTATTCCGCCGTTTGCTGGCTTCTTTTCTAAAGACGAATTATTGGCGCAAGTCTATGAGCACAGTAAAATCATGTGGGCTTTTGGTTTATTAACCTCCTTCATGACGGCTTTCTACATGTTCCGGTTATTATTCCTGACCTTTTTTGGCACCTTCCGGGGCACCGACGAACAACGTCATCATTTACACGAATCACCGGCCAGCATGACCATTCCTTTGATTATCCTGGCTATTTTATCTACCATTGGCGGATTTATGGGCTTACCGGCGGTATTTAGCGAAAACCATATTTTATCTAACTTCTTAAGCCCTATTTTTGGCTATGCCCGTCAGGCGGTACCATCGGCTTTTGAAGCGGCTCATTTAGACCATGCTACCGAATATATGCTGATGGCTGTTTCGGTGGCCGTAGCGGTAGTAGCTATTATTCTGGCTTATGTCATGTACGTGAGCAAAAAAGCAGTTCCGGCTCCTGAAACCACCGAATTATCGCCGCTGCACAAACTGGTTTACAATAAATATTATATCGATGAAATTTATAATGCCCTAATTGTGCAGCCGGTTATGTGGCTATCGACGGGTTTGTACCGCTTTGTGGAGAAAGGCTTGGTAGACCCGGTGGTAAACAGCTTTGGTAAAATAACCATTGCGGGTGGCCGTAACCTGCGTTTCCTGCAAACGGGTGCCATCGGCTTTTATATTTTTGCAATGGTCATCAGCATTGTCCTGATTCTATTCCTGAACTTTGTTATCAGATAAGTAATTACCGAATATGCCTAATCTAACCCTTTACTTACTTCTTTGGCCTGCCCTGGCTGGTTTACTGATTCTCTTTATTAAAGGTCAGAATGCCAAAAGAGCTGCCTTTGGAGCCGCTGTTGTAGAATTTATTCTGGCTTTACTGGCCATGATGCAGTACCAACCCAATGCGTATCGCCAGTTTACCTTCGACCATACCTGGATTGCTGATTTTGGGATTAACTTTTCTATTGGCATGGACGGCATTAGTTTACTCCTGGTTTTCTTAACCACTTTCCTGGTGCCGTTAATTATACTTTCCTCGTTTCCGCATTCGTACAAAAACCCGCATGTGTTTTACGCCTTAATCTTGTTTATGCAAACTGGTTTAATTGGCGTATTTACTTCTTTTGATGCTTTCCTGTTTTATTTTTTCTGGGAAGTGGCCCTTATACCTATCTATTTTATTGCGGCCATTTGGGGCGGCGAGCGCCGGATACCCATTACCTTTAAATTCTTTATTTATACCATATTTGGTTCTTTGTTTATGTTGGTAGGCTTTGTGTATTTGTATTTTCAAACACCCGGCACGCATACCTCCGACATTAATGCTTTTTACGCTTTAAGCCTAGATACTACCCAGCAAAGCTGGATTTTCTGGTTCTTGTTTATTGCCTTTGCGATTAAAATGCCGGTTTTCCCGTTTCATACCTGGCAGCCAGATACCTACACCGAATCACCAACCCAAGCTACTATGTTACTCTCTGGTATCATGCTAAAAATGGGTATTTACGGGGTTATCCGGTGGTTATTGCCTATTGTACCGCAGGGCGTAAGCATGTGGGATGACCTGGTTTTAATTCTTTCCATCATTGGTATTGTTTACGGCTCTATAATTGCTATCCGGCAGCGCGACCTGAAGCGTTTAGTGGCTTATTCTTCTATCGGGCACGTAGGGCTAATTGCGGCCGGTATATTTACTTTAACCGAGCACGGCATGCAAGGTGGTATTATCCAGATGCTGAGCCATGGTATTAATGTGGTAGGCATGTTCTTTATCATCGATATTATTTACCGCCGTACGCATACCCGCGATATCACCAATCTGGGCGGTATTACCCAAACTACCCCGGCCTTGTCTATCTTTTTTATGATTCTTTTGTTAGGCACCGTGGCATTACCGCTTACCAACGGGTTTGTGGGCGAGTTCTTATTACTATCTGGGGTGTTCCAATATAATAACTGGATGGGAGCAGTTGCCGGCTTAACCATTATTTTAGGAGCCGTTTACATGTTACGCATGTTCCAGGGCGTAATGTTTGGCGAACAAACTGCCGCAACCATAAACGTAAAAGATTTAACCGGTCTGGAAAAAGCTGTTTTAATTCCGTTGGTAATTATGGTGTTCTGGATTGGTTTACACCCCAATACCTTCCTGCAATTAACCGAACCTACTGTGGGCCATTTATTGGGCATCATAAACAGATAAGTTTAAGAAACTAGATGCTAAATATTAGATTCTGGATTTTAGATAAAAGATAAAGGATAAAAGAGGAAAGCTGGTTTAATAATTAGATAATAAGCTAATCACTAACCACTAATCGCTAACCGCTAAGATATGAATTCGATAATATTACTTACTTCTTTTGGTATTCTAAACCTGTTTATTGGTTTTAGTAAATCCAAAAAAATTATTATGCCGTTGGTGCTGTTGTTCCTGGCCATTGTTTTTGTGGTTAATCTCACTGAGTGGAACAATACCCAAACCTATTTTGAGCGCATGCTCACGGTAGATAATTTTGCTATTGCTTTTACCGGCATAGTTGTTTTAACTACTATTTTGGTTTTACCTTTCTCGCAACGGTACATAGATCAGCAAAACGAAAGTTTAGCCGAATATTATTCGATGCTTTTATTTTCTCTGGTAGGCGCTATTATGATGGTAGCTTACGAAAACCTGATCATGCTTTTTGTAGGTATCGAGATTTTATCTATCAGCATGTACGTACTGGCTGGCAGCGATAAAAAGAACCTGAAATCGAACGAAGCCGGGCTCAAATATTTCCTGATGGGTTCTTTTGCCACCGGTCTTTTACTATTTGGCATTGTGCTTATTTACGGCGCTACTGGTACTTTTTCTATTACCGAAATCAGCCAGGCTACCGCCACCCAAAGCTCAGACGAATTAACCACGCCTTTACTGGGAATGGGTTTATTGTTTACCCTTATTGGTATTTCCTTTAAAGTTTCGGCCGCACCTTTTCACTTCTGGACCCCGGACGTTTATGAAGGTACACCTACTTTTTTTATGGCTTTTATGAGTACCGTAGTTAAAGCGGCTGGGTTTGCCGGTTTTTATAAACTGATGTCGGTTTCCTTTGCCGGTGCCTACGGTTTCTGGTATCCTACTATTGTAGCCATGACCGTAATTACATTGGCTATTGGTAATATTGGTGCTGTAGCCCAAAACAGCTTTAAGCGCATGATGGCCTACTCCAGTATTTCGCATGCAGGCTATTTAATGATTGCACTCCTTGCTTTTAACGACCGTTCTGAGAATGCTATTTTCTTTTACTCACTGGCTTACTCGGTAGCCACTGTTGCGGCGCTGGGCATTCTGAAAATAGTAGCCGATAACCGTGACGATGTTTCGTACAATGCGTTTAACGGATTAGGCCGTACCAATCCGCTTTTAGCTACGGTCATGACCATTTCTATGTGTTCGCTGGCTGGTATACCACTTACCGGAGGCTTTTTTGGCAAGCTATTTATTTTTAGTGCTGCACTGGAGCAAAACCAAGATCAAAACCTGTTGTGGCTGATTATAGTTGCTATTTTAATGGCGGCTGTGGGCTTCTATTATTATTTCCGGGTAATTATCTCCATGTATATGCGCGAACCCAGCGGCGAACGGATTCAGGTGAGTGCTTTGGCTTCTTTTGCTTTAATTTTTATGGCCGTGCTTACGTTTGTACTGGGTTTATTCCCGGGCTTACTCAGCAATGCGCTTTAATAATACAGGTTGATAAAATAAACCTGCTAAGTGCCATTACTTACAATTTTTAAATTTACTTTACAGGTCTAAGATGAAGCAATCCTTATTTTACTTAAACAGCAAACGGTAATAAAAAGCCGGTTTGGTTATCATCTTTTTGATTTCTACGTTAGCCAAAGCATCAATTAAAAACTGTTTGATATATTTACTCTGATTCCCTTTTTTTACCACAAAATTAAACAACCAGGGGTACTTACAGAGTTTTTGTAACTGATGACTTACCTTAAGCTCTTTGCCCATGCGCCGGTAAATTTCTTTGTCGTAAGCCATGTTAAATGCTGCCGAAAAATTTTGTTCTTTAAAGCACGCAAGTACCTGATCAGCCGCTACCCGGCCACTTCTAATGGCGTTGCCAATTCCTTCGCCCGAAAAAGGATCAATTAAAGCCGCCGCATCGCCGGTTAGTAGAAATCGTTCGCCGGAAATTTTTCTTTGCTTAGAACCTAGCGGCAAACCATAACCTTTTACGGTTTCTAACGGTCGGGCATCTTTAAAACGTTCTTTCAGGTTTGGCGCGGTATGCAGCAGTTCTTGCAAAGTCTCTTTTAAATTAATCTTTTTCGCCGATACAGCCGACGACAATATTCCAATACCCACATTTGCTTTGTTATCAGGCAGTGGAAAAACCCAGAGATAGCCAGGTAAAATATCTTTAAAGAAATGGAGCTCAATGTAATTTTCCGGGTGAAAAGCCTGGACACCTTCGTAATAAACCCGTAAGCCGGCGCTGTAATGGTCTTTCTCCAGTTTAATTTTACCTAAATGCTTAGATACTACCGAATGCGCACCATCAGCTCCTATAATTATCTGGCCGGTATAATTACCCTGATTGGTTTCTACTAAAATACTATGGGGTTCTTGCTTTACCTGTTTTACTTCACAACCTTCTTTAACCGTAATATTAGAGCACTGCTTTACCCGCTGAAAAAGAAAATTATCGAATTCCAGGCGCGTACAAATGTAACCGCAGCTTTTCTGGTTTTTGTAGTAAAAAGGGATATTTAAATGTTGATGGGCCGGCGAATAAATCTTTATTCCGTACGAAGCTAACTTAGCTGTAAAGTTGGTAAAATCAGCGGCCAAATCCGGCGAAAGCATAGCTAGTTGGTTTACCACATCTACACTCAGGGCATCGCCGCAAGTTTTATCGCGCGGAAAAACTGCTTTGTCTAAAATTGCTACCGATAGGCCGGTTTGTGCTAATTTAAAAGCACAGGCGGCTCCCGCCGGCCCCGCTCCTACAATTAACACATCAAAATAATTTGCCTGCATGTATTAAATTTAACTTGCTTCAGGTTTCTTCCTACTAACTTATTATTTAAAAACTAAAAATACTCTTCTCACTAAAACTATTTGCTTACCAATTATCAAAATTTAATAGGCAGGTTAGCACAAGCCAAGATTCAGCCAAAACCGGAATAATTTAAAAGCCCAAATATTGCCTTTAACAGAACAAAATATTCTTTTTAACGCTTAATTTTCGTAAAACTTAGAAGTAAGGCTATATTTGCAGCAGTTCTAAGCTTTCACCAATAATTAACTATATATGTATAATTTTCTGTTGCAATTCCACTCTATCAACCGTTGGTCGGTATTAATATTTGGAATAATTGTTCTGATTCAGGCCCTGATTGGTTGGCAAAGCCGTAGTGCTTATACCAAAGGCAACAGTACCATACATGCCATATTTGTGGGCTTTGTTCATTTGCAGGTAGTTGTTGGTTTATTATTATATTTTGTTTTCAGCCCTATTACGCAACAAATATTTGCCGACTTTGGCGCAGCCATGAAAAATGCATCGTTGCGATTCTGGGCTGTTGAGCACACCTTAGGTATGATTATCGGGGCCATTCTAGCCCAGGTAGGCCGCACCAAAGCTAAAAAAGCAGCTACCGGTGAACTAAAGCATAAAAACGCTTTTATTTTTACGCTAATTGCCCTGATTATTATAATCTTGAGTATACCATTCGGCATTATTAACGCCGAAGTTCGTCCGCTTTGGCGTTAAACATAAGTAAATAGTTATTCACCTAATTCACCGTATTTACCAGCTCAGTAAGCTTTTAGATACGGTAATGCTTTTATTTATTTAATCAGACCTGTATAAGACAGTATTCTTTTTTATTTGGATTGTAGGGTCTGATTAAATAATTAAGGATTTGTTACTCTTTAAAAATAAGAGAATAATCTATTACTACTTTTAACGTTAGTTAAATATTAAGCTTGTACATCTGCTGGCAATTGCCTGTTAGCAGTTATTAGTTGCACACGTAGTTTATGCTGTTTTTATTAGTTGCTATAGAAGGTAAAGCTTAAGCAGAATTTTTTAACAAATATTTACCGTCTAGAATGGTTTTACTTAATATATTTGTTCCCATAAAAGCAATTTTACTGAGTATATTCACTCCCAAAACACCTTAACCCACCTCTTTAATCCAACTAATTAGTCAGAATTTTTTAAAGCGTTTAACCCTGGTTTAAATGCTTGCTGTTAAACTATTTATTTTTATTTTAAGAAGTGAAATGGAGATGAGATTAGAAGTAAAAAACCCGAACGGTAATACTTTTCTTTATTTAGAATACGACCAAGCAAACAAATGGCTATATGCTAACTGGATTGGTTACCAATCAGTAGAGAATGTAAAGAAAGGTATTACCGAAATCTTAAATCAATTAGATAACTTAAACTTTTCTAAACTTTTAAACGACAACCGAGCTTTGATTGGACCGTGGGATAAAGCAAATCTCTGGTTAGAAGAAAATGTTATTTTACCCGTTAATTACAATCGTATCAAATATATGGCCCACATCATATCACCTGGCATTTTTGGGCAATTATCTGTTCAGGACTTACAAAGCCGCTTACACAATAAAATAACAATTAAGCTATTTGAAGATATTAAACCGGCCGAAGAATGGCTTAGAAGTCAGGAATAGTCTAATATCTTTTTTGCGCTACAGACCGGCCTGAAAATAATTATAAGTTAACTTTATTTAGATAAATAACTTATTTTGGCCCGAATAATAGTTTAGGGTTTGCTCTTAAGCCAACAGTTTCTATTTATTTGGCGGTTAGCTTTTAATGACCGGCTCCTTTTCTAATAAGACTACACGCCCGTAATAAAGAAATAATAAAGCCTATACAGTATTTATAAAATGCTACCCAGCGAGATTGCGGGTAATATTTAAGGTAAACTAATAGAATATTAGGTTTATATAATATTTTTCAATAATTGGGCTTTTGTTGCATAATTTTAAATATTTCTACTTACGCACATTTAATGCTGATTGAGTACCCCTGCCAGGTAGTGGCCGGAATGCGTGATGTAATTACTTCTTAATGCCTGATAAACCAACAGCCAAAAACAGGAAAATTTAAGCAGGACTAAAATAAAAAAGGCCTCTCCTGCTCAGGAAAGGCCTTTTTGCTGTAGGGGAAGGAGTCGAACCTTCACGGAGTAGTTAGACAATTGCTTGTTTTATTCTAGAGTTCTCCACCCCCGAGAGAGGAGGGCTTGTCTGCCAGTTTCAACACCCTACAATGTTTTTTTCTTTTTCAAAGATATACCAATTACGCAGGTTTTCAAAATTTATTAAATATTTTCTGATAAATTTATGCTATTTTAAATTTTATGTTACTTTTGTTAAATCAAATCAAAAAGGCGTTAAAAATATGCTCAAAAATTTAGAAATTGATAATACAGATCTGCGGATTCTATCGTTATTGATGGATGACGCCAAAATGGCCTACGCGGATGTAGGAAAAGAAGTATTCGTTTCGGGTGGTACTGTACACGTCCGGATGAAGAAAATGGAGCAAATGGGTATTGTAACCGGCACCCAGTTAAAGCTCAACTACTCCAACCTGGGCTATGATATCAGCGCCTTTTTAGGTATTTATTTAAAGAAAAGCTCGATGTACCCCGAGGTGCTGGAGCAATTGAAAAAAATACCCGAAGTGGTTAGCGTAAATTATACTACTGGCGAGTGGAGTATGTTTGCCAAACTTATCTGCAAAGATACAGCCCATTTAAAAAACGTACTTACCGATAAAATTCAGAAAGTACCGGGTATTCAACGTACCGAAACTTTAATTTCTTTAGAAGAAAGTCTGAACCGTCCGGTTCAATTGCTGTAAAAACAAAAGAGTAACCTGCTGGCTAATTCTTCTGATTAGCGCAACAGGTTACTCTTTAAATTTATAGTTAATATTTTACTTGGTTTTTACCTGAATCTGCAATTCATTTAATTGTTCCGATGAAATAGGTGAAGGCGAATCGATCATCATATCGCGGCCGGAATTATTTTTAGGGAAAGCAATAAAATCCCGGATAGAATCGGCACCACCAAATAAAGAACAAAGCCGGTCGAAACCAAAAGCAATACCCCCGTGCGGCGGCGCGCCGTATTCAAAAGCATTAAGTAAAAAGCCAAATTGTGCCTGGGCTTCTTCGTCGGTAAAGCCCAAAAGTTTAAACATACGCTCTTGCAAAGGCCGGTCGTAAATCCGGATAGATCCACCGCCTACTTCTACCCCGTTTATAACCATGTCGTAGGCATTGGCCCGTACGGCACCGGCATTGCTATCCAGCAATGCAATGTCTTCGGGTTTAGGAGAGGTAAACGGATGGTGCATCGCAAAATAACGTTGGGCTTCGTCGTTCCACTCTAGCAACGGAAAATCTACTACCCACAACGGCGAAAATTTATTTTTATCGCGCAGCCCCAGGCGTTCGCCCATTTCTAACCGAAGCTCCGATAACGCTTTGCGGGTTTTATCGGTATTACCGGCTACAATCAAAAACAAATCGCCGGGTTCAGCCGCAAAAGCTTGTGCCCAGGCCTGTAAAGCCTCTTGGTTAAAAAATTTATCTACCGATGACTTAACCGTACCGTCGGCTTCTACGCGGGCGTAAATTAACCCAGTTGCGCCTAATTGCGGTTTCTTTACAAATTCGGTTAGTTCGTCGAGTTGCTTGCGGGTATAGCTTGCGCTATTTTTAGCGTTAATGCCAATTACCAATTCAGCTTCGTCAAAAACTTTAAACCCTTGCCCTTTTACCCTTTCGGTTAAGTCCACAAACTTCATTTCAAAACGCGTATCCGGCTTATCGTTACCGTAATATTGCATGGCATCGGCGTAGGTCATGCGGGGCAGCGTATCAATCTCTAAGCCTTTTACTTGGGCAAACAAGTGTTTTACTAAACCTTCAAATGTATTCAGAATATCTTCCTGGGTAACAAACGAGAGCTCGCAGTCAATCTGGGTAAACTCGGGCTGCCGGTCGGCGCGTAAATCTTCGTCGCGGAAGCATTTTACAATCTGAAAATATTTATCGAAACCCGAAACCATTAACAACTGCTTAAAGGTTTGCGGCGATTGCGGCAAAGCATAAAACTCGCCGGGGTTCATGCGCGAGGGTACCACAAAATCGCGGGCGCCTTCGGGCGTAGATTTAATTAATACCGGAGTTTCTACTTCAATAAACTGACGCGCATCTAAATAAGCGCGGGTTTGTTGCATCATTTGGTGGCGCAGTTCCAGGTTTTTACGCACGGCATTGCGGCGTAAATCTAAATAGCGGTATTTCATGCGCAAATCGTCGCCGCCATCGGTTTCGTCTTCGATCAGGAAAGGCGGCAGTTTGGCCGGATTGAGTACCGCCAGCTCTTTCACCTGAATTTCTATATCACCGGTTGCCAGTTTATCGTTTTTAGAAATGCGCTCAATAACACTGCCGGTGGCTTTTATAACGTATTCCCGCCCTAGTTCGCGGGCAGCTACCAATATTTCCGGGGCAGTTACGCCTTCTTCGAGCTTTAATTGCGTTAAGCCATACCGGTCCCGAATATCAATCCACATCATACCGCCTTTATCGCGGGTTTTGTGCACCCAACCCGTTAAGGTAACTTCAGTGCCGACATGAGAAATATTTAGTTCGCCGCAAGTATGTGTTCGTAGCATAATAAACGTAAATAGGCAAATATTTTAAGTTAGATATATTTTATTTGAATAAGCCCGAAGCAAGTTCCCGGCTTTTCTGATAACAGGTCAAACTTAAAGAAAATAAATTTAACTGCCATAGCCTACTATTTAAATAGCGGCAATAAAAGCTTATAGCGGAATTAATTCGCGCTATATTTATGGGGAAATTAAAGAATTGAATAGGGTAAGTACCTCTTAACTGCAGAAAAAACTGATTAAACTTAATAAGGAGGTAGTAAAAAGTAAGAGAAAATTGCCGGGCAAAAATTAATTTCAGGGATAGGTGCTGGCAAAAAAGCTAACCAGCCTGGCTGTAGATTCTTTGGAGGGATTAACTTTCTTGTTTTGAGCGGTTTTGTTATCATCAGCATCGGAGCCCAAAGAAATTAACAAAACAATAAATACTGCTAAGTGAAAAACCAAGGAAGTTAAACTGTATAACTCCCGCTTCTTTTTTGTACTAATACGCCGCATATTCACCAAAATTTTAGCCATCTACAAAATTAAAAAAGCCCGAAGTTGCACTTTCACTTGCTCAATAACTTTTAAAACCGGAACAAAGTTATTATTCCGGCTAAAAAGCTGCAAGCTAAATCTAATTATTTTTTCAACACCATATTAATTTAACTATATATAACCTTGATCAACAAGCAACTATAATGTATTTTTTACAATTAGTGCACAACAAGAATAACGGCAGCAATCAATTGTTTATTTTATTTAATTTATGATTTTTTTTATAAACCTTCATTAAAGCACTTTCTATTGTTAAAAGTTACAACCCTTAAATATAAGTCTCTAAATTTGTAAGTGAATACACTTAGTGGCAATATAATTGCTAATTAGTCTACGTTTATAAAAAATAATTAAAAGAATAACCCCTTTACCCATGAAATATTATTTAGCTGGCCTTAGCCTTTTTATTATTTTGGTTGGTTTTGCAGCCCCTAAATTAAAAACAGTAAATATCTCTAAAGATATCTCCATTGCTTTGCCACAAGATTTTGTGGTTATGCCGGATGATGCCATTGCTTCTAAATATCCGTCGCCGCGAAAGCCTTTGGCCGCCTATAGCAGCAACAATGGCCAGATTGATTTTATTCTTACCGAAAGGCCCAGCATGTTTCATCAGAATGATTTAAAAATGGTGCAGGATTTTTACAAAGCCAGCATCAATAACAAATATTCTGAAGTTAAATTTATCCGCAACGAAATAAAAAAAGTTAAGAACCAGGAATTTGTGGTTTTTGAGTTTACTTCTGTAATGCGCGACGAAGAAGCCCGTAGTAAAAAATTTGCTCCTATCCGGCGCTATACCATTGTGCAGTACACCATTGCCAAAGAAAAACTTTTAATATTTACCTTTAACGTACCCATAGATTTAAAAGAAGCCTGGCAGGAAACTGCCCACAAAATTATGCAGTCAATTAAAGTTAGTGCATAACCCTACAAGGGCTAAGGCACGTACTATAATTGTTTATCAGTCTTATTTTTCCATATAAACCCTTTTTTGCTTAGTGCTTACTATTTTTAGCGACGAATATTTTATGCGGGAGGCTTACAAACAAGCTTTATACGCCAAAGAAGAAGGGGAAATTCCGATTGGGGCTGTGGTGGTTTGCGGTAACAAAATTATTGCCAAGGCTTATAACCAAACCGAAAAACTAAACGATGTAACGGCCCACGCCGAAATTTTGGCTATTACCGCCGCCTCTAATAATATTGGTAACAAATACCTGAAAGATTGTACGTTGTATGTTACCGTAGAGCCCTGTGTAATGTGTGCCGGAGCCAGTTACTGGGCGCAACTTAAACGGGTAGTATTTGCCACCCCCGATGTTAAAAGAGGCTTCCGGCGCTTCGGCGGCCAATTATTACACCCTAAAACCGAACTGGAAACAGGCATTCTGGCGCACGAATGCGCTAATCTAATGTCAGAATTCTTTTTGAATAAACGGATATAGCCTCTATATTTGACCTGCAAGCAAAATATATTCTAACCTTTAAAAGATAAAACTATGGCTTTTGAATTACCTCAGCTACCCTATGCTTACGATGCACTGGAGCCCCACATTGATAGCCAAACGATGGAAATTCATCATACAAAACACCATCAGGCTTATACCACTAATTTAAATAACGCTATCCAGGGTACCGACCTGGAAGGTAAATCGATAGAAGAAATTTTACAGCAGATTAGCCAGGCGCCGGCGGCCGTGCGCAACAATGGTGGTGGTTATTATAACCATAATTTGTTCTGGAAAATACTTTCACCGAACGGTGGCGGCGAGCCAACCGGCCCGGTTGCCGAAGCTATTAAAAATTCTTTTGGCTCATATGAGAAATTTAAAGAAGAATTTACCAAAGCCGCTACTACCCGTTTTGGTTCTGGCTGGGCCTGGCTTTGCAAAATGGAGGGCAATTCTCTGCAAATTTGTTCCAGCGCCAACCAAGACAACCCGCTTATGGATGTAGATAGCTGTAACGGTTTCCCGATACTGGGCTTAGATGTTTGGGAACATGCTTATTACTTAAAATACCAGAATCGTCGGCCAGATTATATTAACGCCTTTTTTAACGTAATTAACTGGGACGAAGTAAACCGCCGGTTTACCGAAGGCAATTAAGTATAGCTCCCTTCAGGCATAATAAGAAAGCCCATCTGGTTAGATGGGCTTTCTTATTATGCTATAACAGTGGGTATAAAAGCCAGTTAAATGGAATATAATATTCCGGCTACGGTAGCCGTCATTAAACACGCAATAGAAGCCCCTAACAGAGCATACAATCCTAAACGCGATAAATTACCTTGCTGGTTGGGAGCCATGCTGCCAATACCACCTATTTGGATGGCAATAGAGCTAAAGTTAGAAAAGCCACATAACGCGTACGTAGCCATTACCACCGATTTAGGGCTAAGGGTGCCTGCCGCCTTCATTTTAGATAAATCTAAATAAGCCACAAATTCATTAATAGCAGTTTTCTGCCCCAGTAAACTCCCTACTTGCAGGGTATCTACCCACGGAATGCCAATTAAAAAAGCAAATACCCGGAATATTTGGCCCAACAGGTATTGAAAAGAAAGTCCGCTAAACTGACCGCTCGTGCTGTTTACAATTACGTCGTTTAACCCCGATACGCTACCTACTTTTAATAAGATATAATTAAGCAAAGCAATTATGGCAATAAAAGCCAGCAGCATGCCGCCCACGTTAGCCGCCAGCCGCAAACCATCGGCGGCTCCAATAGACATAGCATCGATAATATTTACCCCCAATGCTTCTTTGTTAACCTCTAATTGGGTATTAATTTTTTCTTCTTCTGTTTCGGGCACCAGCATTTTAGCCAATACAATTCCGGCCGGGGCATTCATAACCGAAGCCGTTAGCAAATGCGCCGCAAAAACAGTTTGCTGAACCGGATCGCTGCCGCCTAAGAAAGAAACATAAGCAGCCAGTACTCCACCCGCCAGCGTGGCCATGCCACCCGTCATGAGGCACATTAACTCCGATTTAGTCATGCTGGCAATAAATGGCCGTACCAGGAGCGGTGCTTCGGTTTGGCCCAGAAAAATATTGCCGGCGGCCGATAAACTCTCGGCTCCCGACAACCTCATGCCTTTAGACATAATCCAGGCAATACCGTAAACTATCTTTTGCAAAACGCCCAGATAGTATAAACCCGCCGATACGGTTGAAAAGAAAATGATAGTAGGTAATACGTTAAAAGCAAAAATATACCCCAGGCCACCATTTTGGGCGGGGTCGGCGAGGCTACCAAATAAAAATTGGGCACCCGCACTGGAAAAGCTCAGAAGTTTTACAAAAACACGGCTTAAAAATTCAAAAATACCGGATATAAAAGCCACTTTGGTTACCAAGGCACCAAATAAAATTTGTAAAAACACCCCCACGCCTACTAGTCGCCAGTTTATTCTTTTTCTATTTGTTGAAAAAATATAGCCAATACCTAGTAAAACGAGTAAGCCCAGGAGGCCTCTTACTATTTCCATAAATTGCAGGTCCAATAAAAGGACAAAAGTACTTTATATCGCGGTTAAAACAAATATCATTAAAAGCGCTGCAGGCAAAAAAAGTATAATTCTGGCACTAAACTTTTATACTTAATACACAGCTAATTTGTAGTAAATTAATCCTAATTATTTATTTAACTTATCTGGCTAAAGACATATTTTCTTAGTTACACCAGCAAGCGCCTTTATTAAATTTTTAGCAAAAAATTAGAAAGCTCCATAGAAATTTATTTTATTTGCAACAGTATTACCCTTTCCTGATTTATTAAGGATTGATTTATAAAGAAGAGGCGAGAGAATAGGCTCCGGGACCCTCTGGCAACCTCACCCGACTGAAAGGTGCCAAATCCTATCCCAGCAATGGGAAATATAAATTAAGAACAACATGAAAAAACTTTCTTTCTTAGCCAGTGCGCCCGATGCCGTTTACCTGGCACCCAATGACCTTATGGTATCTGTTTACCTACCTGTAACAAGTTGTTGTTGCTGTTGTAGCCCCCAGCAACCTTAAGGTTTATACCTTTTCTGTGCGTATTATGCATTTTACCGTTATAAACAAAAACGGCCTTTTTATTAGAATCAAAAAATAACCTGATCCCCAAAAGAAAATATATGTCAAACCAAAGCCTTAATTTCGAAACGCTGCAATTACACGCCGGCCAGGAAGTAGATCCCACCACTGGTTCACGGGCCGTGCCTATTTACCAAACCTCTTCTTATGTTTTTAAAAATGCCGAGCATGGCGCCAATCTATTTGCCTTAAAAGAGTTTGGCAATATTTATACCCGGATTATGAACCCCACTACCGATGTGTTTGAAAAACGGGTAGCGGCTTTAGAAGGAGGTGTAGCCGGTTTAGCTGTGGCTTCGGGCCAGGCCGCCCAATTTATTGCTTTAAATAATATTTTAGAGCCCGGCGATAATTTTGTGAGTACTTCGTTTTTATACGGTGGTACCTACAACCAATTTAAAGTAGCTTTTAAGCGCCTGGGCATTGAGGTACGTTTTGCTGACGGCGATAATCCGGAAAGCTTTGCCCGCTTAATCGATGATAAAACCAAGGCGCTTTACCTGGAAACCATTGGCAACCCCGGCTTTAATATTCCGGATTTTGAAGCCATTGCGGCCCTCGCTGAACAACACGATTTACCTTTAATTGTAGATAATACATTTGGTGCGGCTGGCTATTTATTCCGCCCCTTGGAGCACGGCGCACATATTGTGGTACAATCGGCTACCAAATGGATTGGCGGCCACGGTACCAGCATTGGCGGCGTTATTGTAGACGGCGGTAAATACGATTTTAATAAACCTAAATACCCGCAGTTCTCTATGCCGGCCGAAGGCTACCACGGTTTGGTATTTGGCGATGTATTCGGCCCCAATGGTCCGTTTGGCAATATTCAGTTTGCTATAAGAGCGCGGGTAGAAGGTCTGCGGGATTTTGGCCCGGCCATTAGTCCGTTTAACTCTTTCCTGCTGTTACAGGGCCTGGAAACTTTATCGTTGCGGGTACAGCGCCACGTAGAAAATGCCCTGGAGCTGGCTAACTGGCTGGAACAGCACCCCGATGTAGAAAGCGTAAATTATCCGGGTTTGGCCAGCAGCCCTTATTACCAATTAGCGAATAAATATTTAAAACGCGGGTACGGTGCTATGCTGTCGTTTAACCTTAAAGGCAGTAAAGCCAACGCTACCACATTTATTGATAGCTTAAGCCTGATAAGTCATTTAGCCAACGTAGGCGATGCCAAAACCCTGATTATTCAGCCATCGGCTACTACCCACCAGCAGTTAAACGAGCAGGAGCAGAAAAATGCCGGCGTAACTCCTACCCTGCTGCGCATTTCGGTAGGTCTGGAGCACATCGACGATATTAAAGCCGATTTAGAACAAGCTTTTCAGAAAGTACGGAGCGCTGCACAAGAAACGTTAGCAACCGCAGATTCTAAAAATTAATACCGGCAGCAAAACATCTAAATAAATTATTTATTGGTGGGCAACTTAACCTTGGTTAAACTTGCCCACCGGTAAACAAACCAAACACTTGATAAAACAAATTATTTATTCCTGCATAAATGGGTGGTGTAGCTTGCCACCGCATTTATGTTTTAATATCAGTTTCTATACCCAATAGCATGCCGCAGGAAATATTTAAGCACCCGTACCCTTTCGCGCTGGAGAGCGGGCAAATTTTACCCGAAATCCAGATTACGTACCATACTTACGGGAAATTAAATCAGAAGAAAGATAACGTTATTTGGGTGTGTCACGCCTTAACGGCTAACTCAGATGTACTGGATTGGTGGAAAGGATTATTTGGCGACGGCAATTTATTTAACCCGCAAGAACACTTTATTATTTGCGCCAATGTGCTGGGCTCCTGTTACGGCACTACCGGTCCTTTAAGCCTAAACCCCGTTACCAACCAGCCTTACTGCCAGGCTTTTCCGCAAATTACCATTCGGGATATGGCCGAGGCCCACGATTTATTACGTCGCCACCTGGAAATTGAACAGATTCATACGTTAATTGGCGGTTCTTTGGGCGGCCAGCAAGCTTTAGAATTTGCTATTCTGAAACCACAGCATATAAAAAATTTAATTGTTGTGGCCACCAATGCCTTTCATTCGCCGTGGGGTATTGGTTTTAACGAGGCCCAACGCCTGGCTATTTTCGCCGACGAAACTTACCGGCAAAATATTCCGTCCGGGGGGCGCAATGGTTTAAAAGCCGCTCGCGCTGTTGCTTTACTTAGTTACCGCAATTACGACACCTATTCTAAAACTCAGTTCGAAACCGACTTATCTAAAACCGATAATTTCCGGGCCAGCTCTTACCAGAACTATCAAGGCGATAAACTGGTAAACCGTTTTGATGCGTACGCTTATGTTTCGCTAAGCCGCTCCATGGATTCGCACAACGTAGGCCGGCACCGGGGCAGCGTAGAGGCCGCTCTGGCCGAGGTAAAAGCTAAAACCTTGGTAATTGGTATCAGTTCCGATGTTTTGTTTCCGGTATCGGAACAGAAATATATAGCGGCGCACATTGCCAACGCCGCTTACCAGGAAATAGATTCTTTTTATGGCCACGATGGTTTTTTAATTGAAACCGGCCAGCTTACCCAATTATTAGAAGCATTCTACGGGCTTTCCGTAGCCAAATAAATCATGACAACACACAAAGATTTAAACATAGGCTTATTTGGTTTTGGCGTGGTGGGCCAGGGCCTTTACGATGTTTTACGTAACAGCCGGGGCATAAAAGCCAGTATTGCCCGCATTTGCGTAAAAGACCGGACCAAAAAGCGCAAGCTACCGCTCGATTATTTTACTTTCGATAAATACGAGTTGCTGAACAACCCCGAAATTGACCTGATTGTAGAGTTGATAGACGATGCCGAAGAAGCTTTCCTGATTGTATCGGAAGCCATGAAAAAAGGCAAAAGCGTAGTTACCGCTAATAAAAAAATGGTGGCCCAGCACCTCCAAGAATTGGTACAGCTACAAGAAGAAAACGGGGTTTCTTTGTTATACGAAGCCTCGTGCTGCGGCAGTATTCCTATTATTCGTACTTTAGAAGAATATTACGACAACGAGTTGCTTTACTCAGTAAGTGGCATTTTCAATGGTTCGTCTAACTATATTTTATCTAAAATATTTAACGAAGGCTTGGGCTACGAAGTAGCTTTAAAACAAGCCCAGGATTTAGGCTTTGCCGAAACCGACCCGACATTGGATGTAGGCGGTTTCGACCCGAAATACAAACTTACCATTATTGCGGCGCATGCTTTTGGTTTATTCCTGAACCCGGATAATATTTTCAACATTGGCATTCAGAAATTATCGCAACACGATATTCAGTACGCCAAAGAAAAGGGCTACAAAATAAAGTTAGTACCGCACGTAAGCAAAGTAGATGAGGCTACTATTTCCTTATTTGTAATGCCGCAGTTTGTAAACCGGTTTCACCCATTATTTAATGTCGAAAACGAAAACAACGGCGTAATTGTAGAAGCTGCTTTTTCGGAGAAGCAATTCTTCTCGGGTAAAGGTGCCGGCGGTTATCCCACCGGTTCGGCGGTATTATCCGATATTTCGGCGCTTACCTACGGCTATAAGTATGAGTACAAAAAGCATTTACAGCACATAGAAGTTAACTCGTCGGATAATATTGAGGTAGAAGTTTACCTGCGCTACGCCGATAAAGCCTTGTTGCAGCAATTACCTTTTGCCAGCATTAGCGAGAAGTTCCAGAGCCAGGATTTCCGGTATGTGATTGGTTTTATTAAACTCGAAACGTTGTTGCAAAACCAGGATTTATTGCGGGCCTCAGATGCCTTTTTGGTAAGCACCGGCAATTTTAAATCGGTTGACAAAACTAATAACTATGAAGTAGAGAAAGTGGCTGTATTCTCTGCAGATGAGAACTAAAGAAGGCTTGCG
This sequence comes from Adhaeribacter sp., assembly GCF_057359045.1. Taxonomy (NCBI): domain Bacteria; kingdom Pseudomonadati; phylum Bacteroidota; class Cytophagia; order Cytophagales; family Hymenobacteraceae; genus Adhaeribacter; species Adhaeribacter sp. The sequence continues at coordinate 70,900 of NZ_JBMQUD010000025.1, read as the reverse complement.
TAACCAGAATAAATTTACGTAAGGCTAAATTAAGTACGTGCCAAGTTTTAATTATCGCAAAACCATAGTTTCCAGTATTTTGCCTTGATATGTTTCTTTCTAATCCTGATTAGAGCCTTGGCTTAAACCTATTGATAGTTTTACGATTTTAAAATAAAGCTATCTTCAAGCCGCCGGCATAAATAAATCGGAATTATATTAGCTATTATAAAGCAGGTGAAAAGATTAGGCTTTGCACCTGCTTTTTCCTTATATCTGCATATTCCGGAGCAAATCGAGCAATTTTATAAAGTGCCAAAATAAGCTAAAAAATACCCTGAGGAGGTGTGTTTGCGGGTATGAAGTGGTAACCAAGTGCCGTTTTCATCCTAAAAATTTGATTGTTCTTTAAAGTGCCTAATGGGTATTTGTATTGTGAGCTGCGCTTTTTCGAAAATTTCAACCTGATTATGTCTCAACTAGATTTTATTTTACCTTGTTATAATCCGGCACCAGGTTGGCTCGGTATAATTATTAAAAATGTTAATGCCATAAATAAGTTTTTCCCCGGAACTGACTTAATTATTTAGTAGATGAGGCTCGATAAAAGGCACTAAGCCCGCAGCTATTAACCTACTACGGCAAAGATTAGTTAATTTCACCTATCTATGCTACCCGGATAATCAAGGTAAAGATTTATACCTTACACCATGGTTTGCAAACGTGCCGTCACGAATTTTACTTTTATACAGATGTGGACTTCCCGTACCTACCCTGACCCGAAGTTTGGTGACCGTTTATAATACATTATTAACGAGCAATTCTGATATTGCAGTTGGAACCCACAATCACCAGTATTATAAAGGTATTCCGGTCTTTAAATCGGACGTTTCCAGGCTCATTAAATTTTAATTATTGGTTTTAGAGTTACACATAATGATACCCAATGCGGTCTGAGGATGTAATCGCAATAACAGGGCTCTTTTTCAAAAAACCAGATTAACCGTTATTTATTTGATTTGGAGTTTATATTTTTAGCGTGTAAAAAAAACAAACATCCGGCTAACACCGCTGCCGGTATCCTTATGCCTGGTGTTAAGTTTCAATAGATGAATCTGCGCCACATAACTTCCGAAATCAAGTTTTTGGCATAGGTACTCCTATAAACATTATTTACCATTATGTTATATATAAATGCTTCATGCACTTTTTAAAAAATTATTTTACGGTTAGTTTGCTAATAATTATTTGTTTGCTTGGCGTAGGCGCTTTCTTCTGCCTATCATTTTACAACCATCCTACTATCGACGATTTTGGTCACGCCGATGCTGTAAAAAGATATGGTCGGATTGCCTTTCAGGAATTCCAATTCCAACATCGGACCGGACGGTATGCCTCTACTCTCATAGTGGCTCTGATTAATCCCTTAATTTATGCTAACTGGCTAACGGGTATTAAAATTTACCCAGTTCTGTTCCTAATTATATTTATTATAACTCTTACTTACTTTTTATACCAGTATTTCAACCAACGCTTGACGTATATTCAGACACTCCCTTTTTCGCTAGTCCTTTTTATTTGTTTTATCCTGGAGATGGAAAGCGTACAGGAATTATTTTACTGGTTTGCCGCCAATTGCGTATATGGTATTCCCCTAATTCTGTTTCTATTGCAACTAGTTTTGTTAACTAAATTGCTGTCGGACAAAGAACCGCAAAAAGCGGTTTTGAATATAACGGGCATTGCTTTCCTGAGTATCATACAGGTTGGCTCTAATGAATTGGCTTTGGTAAATACAGTAACCCTCAATTTTGCGGTGCTGGTTTATCTGTTTTACACCAATTCAAAAAAAACAGGCTTTATATACCTGATCGCTTTTTTACTTATTAGTGGGGCAGCTTTCTTTTCGTTGAGCGCACCTGGCAATCTGGCGCGAGCCAAAACCCTGAATAATGATATTATAACTACTACATCAGTTGTTTACGTAGCTAAAATATTATTAATAGCCGCGCAGTATTTACTTATTAAAATCAAGAACTGGATTTTTGGTTTACCCCTTGTCAGTACTTCTTTTCTGTTAGCTATTTTAATCTGGAAATACCAAGTAAAGCCCGTACTTAGGTTTAAAAACCTTTATCAAATCGTACTTTATATAGCGGCAGTATTTTTAACCTTAATTATGCAGCTTTTCCTGGTACTTTTTAGTACCGGTTTATCCGGATTAGTAGACCGGGCGGTAAATGTTATTTGGTTTAATTTTTTTATTTACTGGGTTGTTGGTTTATTTTTGCTAATTCCCTACTTGAAAGAAGACAGCCAAATTATTATTTCGCTCAACCGAAAGTTACAAACCCGGTTACTCAATCTTATTTTAATAATGTTTCTGGCAGGCATACTTTCTTCCTTTCATGTGGTACAGGCTTATCAGGATTTATTTTTCAAAGCCTCAAAATATGATGCCGGTTTAAAAAGCAGATACGCTACTTTGCGCAAAGCCAGAAATAATCATCGGCTGGTGCTGGCGGTTCCGCCGGTATTAGCCAATCCGCAAGCTTATCCCAAAACCATTTTTAAGGTAGAATTAAGTCCGGATTCCGCGCATTACTTTAATAGCAGTGTAGCTAGTTACTTTGGTCTTCGTTCTATCAAATTAGTCGACCCATCAGTTCCAGAGCTTCCCTAATGTATTATAACCAAAATACTTAATTATATTTTGCACATGCTTTCTCCCCTCTGTCTTAAGTCCGGTGATAAAATAGCCATTGTAGCCCTAGCCCGCAAAGTTGATTTAACTGATTTACAGCCGGCTATTCAAATGCTGGAAAGTTGGGGCTTAGAGGTAATATTAGGTGAAACCGTGCACGCCAGTTACCACCAGTTTGCCGGTCCTGATAGCCTCCGGATTGCTGATTTTCAGGCCGTTTTAGATAATCCCGAAATAAAAGCAGTATTTAGTGCCCGGGGGGGTTACGGCACTACCCGGCTGCTCGATAAGATAGATTTTACGCTATTCCGGCAAAATCCCAAATGGCTGATTGGCTTTAGTGATATTACCGCTTTGCACAGCCACGTCCATAATTTTGGTATTGAAAGCATCCATGGCACCATGCCCGCACTTTTTGCAAAAGCAGGTGCAGAAAATGCAGTAGAAAGTTTGCGCCGGGTATTATTTGGCCAGTCCATTACTTACGACGCGCCGGTGCACACGCTAAATAAAGCTGGCACGGGACAAGGCTTATTAATTGGGGGAAATTTAAGCTTGCTGGCAACTTGTATGGGTACGGCTTCGGATATAGATACAGCCGGAAAAATTCTTTTTCTCGAAGACCTCGACGAATATCTTTACCACATAGACCGCATGCTGGTGCAGTTAGACCGGACTGGTAAACTCAAATATCTGGCGGGTTTAATCGTAGGCGATATGAGCGACATGAAAGATAATGCCGTACCTTTTGGTAAAAATGCTTACGAAATAATTCAGGAACACGTAAGCCAATATAATTTCCCGGTAGCTTTTGGCTTCCCGACGGGCCACGAACCTGAAAACCTGGCCTTGGTTTGCGGGCGAACGGCCCAACTGGTGGTAAACGACTCCGGCACGACCCTGAACTATATTACGGCGACCACTTAAGCCAAAAGCCAGGCACTGAACCAACGAGAATAAATATTATTTCTATCTAATCTTGAAGCTTAGTAATGACATTATCCAACGAAAACATTCTTTTAATTGGTTCGATACTTTTGTTTATCAGCATACTGGCGGGTAAAGCATCTAACCGGTTTGGAGTGCCTACGCTGGTATTATTTTTACTGATTGGAATGCTGGCCGGCTCTGAAGGTATTGGCCAGATTTATTTCGACAACCCGGTTTCAGCGCAATTTGTGGGCGTAATTGCCCTGGTTTCCATTCTCTTCTCCGGTGGCTTAGATACCAACCTGCAACAAATAAAACCGGTTATTACCCGGGGTCTGGTGCTGTCTACGCTGGGCGTGCTCCTGACGGCAGGCGTGGTGGGCGTGTTTGTGGCTTACCTGCTCGATTTTAGTTTACTCGAAGGCTTTTTGCTGGGTGCTACGGTATCTTCTACCGATGCCGCCGCGGTCTTTTCAATTTTAAGGTCTAAAAGCATCGGCTTAAAAAATAACCTGCGTCCTACCCTGGAATTAGAAAGCGGCAGCAACGACCCGATGGCGTTTTTCCTAACCGTTTCACTTATTACTTTAATTCAGAACGAAGACCAGAGCTTTTGGAGCATTTTACCTATGTTTCTGAAACAAATGCTCTTTGGGGCAGCCATTGGTTATGCTATGGGGCGCGCCAGTGTGTTTATTATAAACCACATTGGTCTCGAAATAGAAGGCTTGTATACGGTACTGCTGCTGTCATTTGCTTTTTTTACTTACTCAGCTACCGATTTTGTAGGAGGCAACGGTTATTTAGCCGTGTATATTCTGGGCGTAATGCTGGGCAATAAAAGCTTTATTCATAAAAAAAGTTTACTTAATTTTTATGATGGGCTGGCCTGGCTCATGCAAATTATTTTGTTTTTGACCTTGGGTTTACTCGTTTTTCCGAGCCGCATTATGCCCATTATTGGCGTTGGTGTGCTTATTTCGGTTTTCCTGATTTTAGTGGCCCGGCCTTTAAGCGTTTTTATCAGTTTAAGTTTTTCTAAACTTAATTTCCGGAGTAAGCTTTTTATCTCGTGGGTGGGTTTGCGTGGAGCGGTACCCATTGTATTTGCGACTTACCCTTTGGTAGCCGGCGTACAAAAAGCCGACATGATTTTTAATATTGTATTTTTTATTTCGATTACGTCTATTGCCCTGCAAGGCACCACCCTTTCGGCTATTGCCAAATGGTTAAAGGTAGCCGAGCCAGAAACCCTTAAGTTAAAACAGGCCAGTGGCTTAGGTGTGCTTGAAAATTCAACGTCGGAGTTAATAGAAATTGAAATTCCGCCCAATGCCCCGGTGGTAGGTAAGCAAATAGTAGAAATCGGGTTCCCCAAAACCGCCTTAATTGTGGTAATAAAAAGAAATGATAATTACCTGACGCCCAATGGCGCTACCCGCCTGCAGCCCCTTGATAATTTACTGGTTCTCGCCGAATCGAAAGATGCAATTACCCAAATAAGTAATTTATTAGGTTAAAGTTACCGGCAAAATAGATTAAGCTGCCAACTGGTTGTAAATTACCTGTAAAACGGTTTGTCCCACTGCTTTTAAAGTATTCCGGTCTATGATACTCATGTTATCAGAGTGGCGGTGATGATATTTGCCAAAGGTGCCATCGGGGCTGGTTGGGTCATATTCAATTATGTCGATGCTGGGCACGCCACCTTGGGTCATAAACACGTGGTCGTCGGTAATGCCGCCATTATCGGCGTAAATAAAATAATCAGAAAAGCCTAACTGGCTGGCGGTTCGCCAAACGTTTGTTACTACTTGCGGCGCAAATTGCTTGGAGTTACCTTCTTGGGCAAACTTAGCTCCTTTAGCACCTACCATATCCAGCAGAATACCAAAATTAGCGGTATAATTTGCCTGGTGCTTGTTTTTAGCCCAATACTGCGAGCCCAAACACCAGGTTTCTTCGGTGCCGCCGTTCGCATTTCCGTAATCTTCACCGTCGAATAAAATAATGTCTACGCCAATACCGGGGTTGTTACGGGCCGTATTTAATACCCGGGCAATTTCCAGGAGAATACCTACCCCACTACCGCCATCATTGGCACCATCGGCAGGCTTATTTGTATTTACACTGTCTTTATCCGCAAAAGGCCGGGTATCCCAATGGGCCGCCAGTAAAATCCGGTTGGCAGCTCCGGGGTTATACGAACCAATAATATTGCGCAGCTTCAGCACTTTGCCATCGTAAGCCGTACTGGTAAACGATTGCACCTGCACGCGAGCGCCCAGGCTTTTTAATTTGCTAATCAGGTAATCGCCGCAAGCCACGTGTGCCGCTGAATTGGGCACGCGCGGACCAAAACTAACCTGCTTGGCAACATACTGGTAAGCCGAGTCTGGATTAAAGTCCGGGGCATTAATAGCAGAAGTAGCGGGTTGCTCCTGCGTTTGCTGGGTTTCGGTTTGGGAGGTATCGCCTTTTTTAAAATCGCAGCGCTGCGTTAAAAAAGTTACCCCCAGCAAAAAAGCAAGCCACTTAAATTTATTCTTCATAAGCCCAATCAATACCATTCTTCATGTCTTTTATAACCATGTTCTGCTTTTTAAACTCGGCCCGGATCTGATCTACGCGGGCGTAGTCTTTTGCTTCTTTGGCCTCTTTGTAAAAAGCGAGCAGTACTTCTAAAAAATTATTATTGTCGGTGGCTTTTTCTTCTTTTAACCCCAATACATCTTTTACCAGCGCGGTATAGGTTTGTTTTACCAACGCAAACGTCTCGGCACTGATGCTGTTTAACGGCATTGCACCGGTATAGATGCTATTAATTTTTTTAAGCAAATTAAACAAAGCGGCAATGGTCCGAGCGGTATTTAAATCGTCGTTTAAACCAATAAAACAATCGTTGGTTAACTTTTGTAACTCCGCATCGGCAGCAGGCAATATTTCTGCCTGCGTTGGGTATTGCAGCTTGTCTAAAACGTGTAAACCATTTATTAATTTTATATAACCCTTACGGGCGGCCAGCAATGCTTCGTTCGAGAAATCTAAAGTACTGCGGTAATGCGCTTGTAAAATAAAAAACCGCACGGTCATCGGCGAATACGCTTGCTGTAAAAGCGCGTGCCGCCCACTAAATAACTCCGATAAAGTAATAAAGTTATTCAGCGATTTACCCATTTTCTGGCCATTGATGGTAATCATGTTGTTGTGCACCCAATATTTAGCGGCGTCGGTGTGGCTGCTGGCCTGCGATTGGGCAATTTCGCATTCGTGGTGCGGAAACAACAAATCTAAACCGCCGCCATGAATATCAAACTCCTGGCCTAAATATTTGCGGCTCATGGCCGAGCACTCCAAATGCCAGCCCGGAAAGCCATCGCTCCACGGCGACGGCCAGCGCATAATGTGCGAATCCGAAGCTTTTTTCCAAAGGGCAAAATCCAGCGGTGACCGTTTCTCCGACTGCCCTTCCAGTTCGCGGGTGTTGGCCAGCAAATCTTCAATTACCCGCCCCGATAATTTACCGTAGCGCTGGTTTTGGTTATAAGCCGGCACATCAAAATAAACCGACCCGTTTACTTCGTAGCCTAAGCCATTGGCAATAATTTCTTTTATGAGTTCTATTTGCTCAATAATGTGGCCCGATGCGCGTGGTTCGATTGTTGGCGATAACACGTTAAGCGCCTGCAAATCCTGGTGGTAGCGGTTGGTATAATGCTGCACCACTTCCATAGGCTCTAGTTGCGCGGCCCGGGCTTTTTGGGCAATTTTATCTTCGCCTTCGTCGGCATCGTTTTCCAGATGCCCCACGTCGGTAATATTACGGACGTAGCGCACTTTGTATCCTAAATATTGCAGGTACCGGAAGAGTACATCAAACGTAATGGCGCTGCGGCTGTGACCTAAATGGGCTTCGCCGTAAACGGTTGGTCCGCACACGTACATACCTACAAAAGGCGCGTGCAGGGGCTCAAATATTTCTTTTTTTCGCGTTAGCGTATTATATAAAGATAAAGTCGATTGCATGGTCGCAAAAGTAATACTTTCTTTTTAGAATTTAGAAGTTAGGCGGCCCGACGAGAATTTATCTCGGCCGGCGGGTTGGTGTATTTTGCCCCAAGGGTGCTAATATTTATTCTCTTTTGTTCTTTAGCTTGTAAGTAGCGGTAGTTGGGAAATGATCAGAATAAGTGATGCTATCGTGCTGGGCGTAGTGCAAAACTTCCAGTTCGGGGCTACAAAATTGGTTATCGATGCGCACAAAAGGCAGTTTACCGTTATAGGTAGCTCCTACCCCAATACCTTTGGCCTGGAAAGCATTCGTCCGGTTTTTGCTTAAGCGCTCATAGGTATAACTATAAGGCAAATCGTTAATATCACCGCATAAAATTACCGGGTACGGACTTTTATCTACGTGCGCCAGCAGCGTATCTACCTGATCCGCTCTTTTTACCACGCCTTTTTTATAAATCCGGAGCAGCTTTAAACCTTCGGTCTTAAAATTTACCTGGTCTTTGTACGTATCTACAATATCCCGTTCATCAATACTCATCGACTGAAAATGAAAATTGTAGACCCGGATGGTATCTTGCGGCAACTTTATATCGGCAAACATGCCGTGGTTATTTTTAGCTTGTTTAAAAAAAATACTGCCTTTGTTTATAATGGGGTATTTAGAAAAAATGGCTAAGCCAAACTGAGCGCCAACGCTGTTTACCAGACCCTCCGATACAAAATAATATTTCTGGTGCTGCCGGCCAATTTTACTTACCGAATTATAAACTTTAGATGTTTTGTCGTTGTAAAATTCCTGCAGGCAATAAATATCGGCCGGGTGTTCGGCTACGTACCGGATTATTTTTTTTGAAGAGGTTTGATTTTTATCCTGCAAGTGGGCATACGTATTAAATATGCGCACATTGTAACTTAAAACTTGCAAAGTGGTGGGGTTTACTTCTAATAATTCGTTTGTGCGAGATAGGTTAAGGGCCAGCCCCCGGTTGTAATAAGACCACCCCAGTACCAAGACCACCAAAGGCAACAAAGCTTTAAACGAGCGCCGCAATAACCAGATAAAGAAAAACAAAACGTTAAGCACCAGGGCTCCCGGCAAAGTAAGCGCTACAAAAGCCGCCGGCCAGAAAGTTGCCGGCGATACGTGCATAAACCCTATGGCCAACAACAGCCATAAAATAACCAAACTATATACTCCCAGAGAAAATTTATTGCGCACGTTCAGGTAAGCTAATGAACAAACTTACAAATTCTGTTTTGGACGTACTAGCATCGGCAAAAAGAAAAATTTGTAAAAATTTATTACAAAAAAATACCTTTTAAATAAAAACAAGAATAAAAATTTGCACATTTTTTGTTTCATTAATAAACGTTGGTTGCTTCTAACCGAAAAATAACTTAAATTTGTACCGTTAAACAATGAAGATGGGGGGACTGCAGTCCCCTATTTTGTTTGTTATATCTTCTAAAATGGTTTTCAGCAAAGAAAATATACAAAAATTACTTACTGGTTGCTTACCCGACGACAATGTATTTATCGTGGGTATTCAGGTATCAGATTCGGCCGTAAAACAAAAAGTAACCGTTATTGCCGACGGCGACCAGGGCATTAGCATCGACCAATGTGCCACTATTAGCCGGCGGTTGGGCCGCCGCATAGAAGAAGCTTTTGGCGAAGAAATCAGTTACACGCTCGAAGTTACTTCGCCAGGCGCCGATCAGCCTTTGTTGTATCCCCGCCAGTATAAACGGCACGTGGGTCGCAAACTTAAATTGGTAATGCAGGACGGCTCTGAAAAAACCGGCGTACTGGAAAGTCTGACCGACACCGGCATTGTTTTGGCCGAAGAGAAAAAAGAGAAAAAGAAAGTCAGCACCAGTTTGGTGCCAATAGACTTTGCCGAGATAGCTAAGTCGAATATTGTAATATCATTTAAATAAAAGAAAATGGATAGTTCTATTCTGATCGAATCGTTCGCGGAGTTTGCCAAGTTCAAGAATATTGACCGGCCAACAATGATGCGTATTCTGGAAGATGTGTTTCGGACAATGATTCGCAAAAAGTGGGGCACTGACGAGAATTTTGATATTATTCTGAACGTAGAAAAAGGAGACCTGGAAATCTGGCGGAACCGTGAAATTGTAGACGATAATTCCGAAGACATCTGGGATCATGATAAAATAAGTTTATCTGAAGCACAAAAAATAGAGCCGGATTTTGAAATTGGCGAAGAAGTAGCAGAAGAAATAAAACTAGAAGATTTTGGTCGCCGGGCCGTATTAACTGCTCGCCAAACCTTAATCCAGCGCATTAAGGACTTGGAGAAAGACTTAATGTACCAGAAATACAAAGATTTGGTAGGCGAAATTATTTCGGGCGAAGTGTACCAGGTTTGGAACCGGGAAGTAATGATTATTGATGCCGATGACAACGAACTTATTCTGCCAAAATCAGAACAAATATCTAAAGACCGGTATCGCAAAGGCGATGTGGTTAGAGCTGTAGTACACCGCGTGGAAATATTAAACGGTACTCCCCGCATTATTTTATCGCGCACCTCGCCGGCCTTTTTAGAGCGGTTATTTGAAAACGAAGTACCCGAAATTTACGACGGCTTAATTATTATTAAAAATATTGTGCGGGAACCCGGCGAACGGGCTAAAGTTGCGGTAGAATCTTACGACGACCGCATTGACCCGGTAGGCGCTTGCGTGGGTATGAAAGGTTCGCGCATTCACAGTATTGTACGCGAGCTCGAAAACGAAAACATAGATGTAATTAATTACACCGATAACCTGGAGCTGTATATACAACGGGCACTAAGCCCGGCTAAAATCAGCAGCATGAAGATAAACGAAGAAGAAGGTCGGGTGTCGGTATTTTTAAAACCAGACCAGGTATCTTTGGCTATTGGTAAGGGCGGTCAAAATATTAAACTGGCCAGTCGCCTGGTAGGTTTGGAGATTGATGTATTCCGGGAGCAAGACGAGTACGAAGAAGATATTTCAATCGACGAATTTAGCGATGAGTTAGAAGATTGGGTTATTGAAGAGTTAAAACGGATTGGCTTAGATACTGCAAAAAGTGTTTTAGCTGTAAGCCGCGAAGACTTGGTACGCCGCACCGAATTGGAAGAAGAGACAGTAGACGAACTGCTTTCAATTATCCGGCAGGAATTTGAATCCGATAATAGTTAATTATTTCTATCGGAATTTATTTTGCCAGTATATTTGTTACAAAATATTAAGTGGCATTACCGCTTACCAGTAAATAAATTTATAATCATAATTGCTGCTGGCTTAGCCTTACCGGCAATTAATAGTAACTAATAAAAAGAATACAGCATATTTTGAGCATGTCAGAAGAAAAAACGATGAGGCTTAAGCAGGTAGCAACAACCTTGAACATTAGTACGTCCACGGTTGTGGATTTCCTATCGGGTAAAGGTTTTGATATCGAAAATAAACCTACTTCAAAAATTACATCGGAGCAGTTCAGTATGCTGATGAAAGCATTTGAATCTTCGGTGCAAGCCAAGATTGAAGCCGCAGAACTTAATATTGGTAAAAAGCATCCGGAACCGGAAGCGGCCCGGGTACGCGAACCAGAACTGCCAAAAGCAGAACCGATAGTTCCCGTTGCGCCTAAACCAGAGCCAGTAGTAGTGCAGCCCACCGTTAGCGCTCCTAAAGAAGAAGCGGTTGAAACCGGCGTAAAATTACCCGGCTTTAAAGTGTTGGGTAAAATAGAACTAGATGCCAAAGGCAATCCTGTTCCTAAACCCGTTGCTCCAACACCAACGCCCGAACCGGCCCCTACCCCAGTACCGGCTCCTAAGCCCGAACCAGTAGTAGCCGAAAAGCCAGTTATAGCGGAAAAACCAGTGGTTGTTGAAGAACCGGTTGTAGCCCAACCAGAAATTCTAACCCCGGAACCAGTAGCACCGGTAGCGGCTCCGGCCCCCAAACCGGCTGAGCCAGTTGCACCAGTTGTGAGTACCCCGGTACCGGTTACGCCAGAAGCGCCCGCCGAAGAAAAAGCGCCGGAAATAGTGGTACCAGAACCAAAACCGGTACCAGTTCCTGAACCTGAACCTACGCCAGAGCCTAAACCCGAGCCAGTGATTGCTGCCAAACCAGCTGAACCACAGCCGGCACCAAGCCCGGTAACGGAGCCGGAACCAGCGCCAGCCACTTCAGATGCTACATCTGAATCGGAAGAAATAGAAATTATTACGGCCCGTGCCGATACCCTTAAAGGTTTAACGGTTTTAGGTAAAATAGAATTACCGACCGGTGCACCTAAGGGCGGCGGTAAAAAAGGCTTTAAAGGTAACGATCAGGTTGCCGATCGCCAGCGCACAAATAATGCTGCTGCTGCCACTCCTAACCGGGAAGGCAACCGCGATGCTAACCGCGATAACAAGAAAAAACGCAAACGTATAATTGTTCAGAACAATACTACTACCGCCGCTCCCGACATGAACGATCGGCCGGTAGTAGTGCGGGGCGACCGGAAAGACTTTTCGCAGACCGGTGGTGGTAATAACCGGCAGAACAATGCAGGTAGAGGCGGCGGTAATAACCGGCCAAATCAATCGGCGGCGGCTAAGCCAGATGTTACCGATAAACAAATTCAAGACCAGATTAAGGCTACCCTGGCCCGCTTAAGCGGTGGCAAAGGTAACCAGGCAAACCGGGCTAAATACCGCCGCGAAAAACGGTCGGCTATTGCCGATGCCGATGAACAACGCCGGCAAATAGAACAATCAGAGTCTAAAACCCTTAAGTTAACCGAATTTATCTCGGCCAATGACTTAGCCGCGCTCATGAACGTTTCGGTAAACGAGGTAATTAAAGTTTGTTTAGGCTTAGGTATGTTCGTTTCTATTAACCAACGCCTCGATGCCGAAGCCATTACCATTATTGCCGATGAATTTGGTTATGATGTAGAATTCTTATCGGCTGAGGACGAAGAAATTGAGATAGAAGAAGAAGATGCAGAAGAAGATCTGGTAGAAAGGGCTCCTATTGTTACCATTATGGGTCACGTAGACCACGGTAAAACCTCTTTGCTCGACTTTATCCGGAACTCAAAAGTAACGGCTGGTGAAGCCGGGGGTATTACCCAGCACATTGGTGCCTACGATGTACTTACCGATACCGGCAAACGCATTACCTTCCTGGATACACCAGGTCACGAAGCGTTTACGGCCATGCGGGCCCGCGGTGCCAAGCTAACCGACGTGGTAATTATTGTGGTAGCAGCCGACGACGATGTAATGCCCCAAACAAAAGAGGCTTTAAATCATGCGCAGGCCGCCGGTGTACCCATTGTAATTGCCATTAACAAAATAGATAAACCAGCCGCTAACCCAGATCGGATTCGGGAACAGTTAGCCGCTATCAATATATTGGTTGAGGAATGGGGCGGTAAATACCAGTGCCAGGAAATTTCGGCTAAAACCGGAGTAGGTATTTCGGAATTGCTCGAAAAAGTATTGCTCGAATCAGAGTTGTTGGAACTAAAAGCCAACCCAGATCGCCGGGCTACCGGTAGCGTTATTGAAGCCTCGCTCGACAAAGGCCGCGGTTATGTAGCTACCATTATGGTACAAACCGGAACTTTACACGTGGGCGATATTATGCTGGCGGGTTCGCATTATGGCCGCGTAAAAGCCATGACCGACCACCGGGGTAAAAAAATGAAAACGGCCGGTCCGTCTACCCCAGTTCAGGTATTAGGTTTAGATGGTGCGCCACAGGCCGGTGATAAAATTATGGTGTACGAAACCGAACGCGAAGCCCGTGAAATTGCGTCCAGCCGGTCGCAGTTACAACGTGAGCAAAGTATGCGCACCAAGAAACACATTACCCTTGATGAAATTGGTCGTCGTTTGGCCATTGGTTCATTTAAGGAATTAAATGTGATTGTAAAAGGTGACGTGGACGGTTCGGTAGAAGCACTTTCTGACTCTTTATTGAAATTATCTACCAATGAAGTACAGGTAAATATTCTTTCAAAAGGCGTGGGTGCTATTTCCGAATCAGATGTCTTGTTGGCCTCGGCTTCGGATGCGATTATTATTGGTTTCCAGGTTCGTCCTTCGGCCAATGCGCGTAAACTAGCCGAGCAAGAACAAATAGATATCCGTCTGTACTCAATTATTTACAACGCCATTAACGAGGTGAAAGATGCCATGGAAGGTATGTTAGCACCAACGTTACAGGAGGTGATTACATCCAATGTCGAAGTTCGGGAAGTGTTCCGGATTACAAAAGTGGGTACAATTGCCGGTTGTATGGTAACCGATGGCGTAATTACCAGAAATACCCGGGTACGGATTGTACGCGACGGTATTGTGGTTCATTCGGGTGATATTTTAGCCCTGAAACGCTTTAAAGATGATGTTTCGGAAGTAAGAACCGGTTACGAGTGCGGTATTAGTATTAAAAACTTTAATGATTTAGAAGTTGGCGATATAATAGAAGGTTACGAAGAAAAAGAAGTAAAACGTACCCTCTAATAAGTTATACAAAGTAAAAAAGGCCGTTTTATACGGCCTTTTTTATTTCAACCCAGCGTGCTTTGGCAGCAATTTTTATTCGCATCAGCACATAAAACCAGCAGTACTCTCTACTTTATTAGTGACCCTACACAACTCGCACTTTAAGTTGCTTTTAAGTTAATGCAATTGCGTATATTTGCCCTCCAAAACAAACAGAAAGCAAGTCTGACCGTTAATGACAAACTTTAACAACCTGAAACTGAATCTGGAGGGCGGAATCTTAACCATTACCATCAGCCGGATTTCAAAATTAAATGCCCTAAATACCGAAACGGTAGAAGAAATTGGTGCAGCCATGCAGGAAGCATTTGATAATGATGACGTGCGTGGCATTATTTTTACCGGCGAAGGCGACAAAGCTTTTGTAGCTGGTGCCGATATTGCCGAAATCACGAATTTGAACGAAGTAGTGGGCCGGCGCTTTTCCGAAAGAGGTCAGGATATATTTAGTATGATCGAAGAATCGCCGAAACCGGTAATTGCGGCAATTAATGGCTTTGCATTAGGCGGCGGTTGCGAACTAGCGATGGCTTGCCACATCCGGATTGCGAGCGAAAACGCCCAGTTTGGTCAGCCCGAAGTAAAGTTAGGTTTAATACCTGGTTACGGCGGTACTCAGCGCCTTACCCAATTAGTAGGCAAAGGCAAAGCTATGGAACTAATGATGACCGGCGACATGATTTCCGCCCAGGAAGCCTTGCGCCTGCGTTTGGTAAACCACGTAACTACCTTTGCCGACTTAATGCGGAAATCGCGGGAGATTATGGGTAAAATTATTAGCAAAGCGCCGTTGGCCGTTGGTCTGATTGTAGATTGTGTAAACGCCTGGTACGACAAAGAAGAGCACGGCTACCAAACCGAAGCCAATTCTTTTAGCCGCTGTTGTGGTTCCGAAGACTTTGTAGAAGGCACCCATGCTTTTCTGGAAAAAAGAAAACCTAACTTTCAGGGTTATTAATCCTACATTTTTCTCTCTTTGATTAACTGGTTAAATAAGGCCCCGGTGCATGAGTAGTGTTGCAAAAAAACTGGTGGGGCAAACCGCCGCTTACGGCATTAGCAGTATTATTGGCCGGGTTCTCAATTTTCTACTCTTTCCGCTTTATTTAGGCATTTTTGCGCCCGAAGACTACGGTATTATAAATGGGCTTTACGCGTACGTAGGCTTTTTTAATATTTTATTCACCTTTGGCCTTGAAACGGCATTTTTCCGTTTTGCCAATAAAGCCGGCACTGATCGCCGGCAACTCTACAACCGGGTACTCAGCTTCCTGATTTTAACCAGCCTAATTTTATCGGGTATAATTATTCTTTTTACCGATCCTATTGCCCGGTTAATTAATTTTCCGGACCAGCAATTATTTATTCGTTGGCTGGCCATTATCTTGGCCGTAGATGCTATTGTAGCTATTCCGTTTGCGCGCTTACGCCTCGAAAACAAAGCCGCCAAATTTGCTACCGTAAAAATGGCCAATATTTTAATTACGGTAGCGGCTAATTTATTTATTTATCTGTTCTGCCATAATGTATATGCAGGCAATTTTCTACCGGAACTTAAGCCAATTATCGCCAAAATCTACTTCCCAGAATGGAAACTGGGCTATATTTTCCTGATAAATTTATTAGCAAACCTGCTGCTGATACCCATGCTGTGGCGCGAATTTGCCAGCTACCGGTTTACTTTAGATTTCTCTTTTATCCGCCCCATGCTGCGCTACGGCTACCCCATTATGCTAATGGGCTTTGCCGGCATTGTAAACGAATTATTAGACCGGATTTTATTATTAGAATTACTGCCTTCCGGATTTTACCCCAACTTAAGCAGTAAAGGAGCCTTGGGCGTATACGGCGGTTGTTACAAACTGGCCATGTTCATGACATTAACCATTCAGGCCTTCCGGTACGCCGGCGAGCCATTCTTCTTCTCGCAGGCTAAAGAGAAGAATTCGGCCAAAACTTTTGCCCAGGTCATGAAATGGTTTGTGATTGTTTGTGCCTTTATCTTTTTATTTGTTAGTGCCAATCTTAACGTTTTCAAGATTTTACTCCGGCAGCCCAGCTACCAACAAGGCCTGATGGTCGTACCAGTTTTATTAATGGCCAACTTATTTTTAGGCGTTTATTATAATTTATCGGCTTGGTTTAAGCTTACCGATAAAACCCATTACGGTACCTTTATTAGTTTTGGCGGCGCATTTATTACCATTATTTTAAATGTTTTATTAATTCCAATATTGGGTTATATGGGTTGCGCCTGGGCTACTTTGGCTTGTTACTTCTCTATGGCAGTAGCTTGTTATGTATTGGGGCAAAAATATTATCCTATTCCCTACCCGGTATTCACCATTGTGGGTTACTTGTTATTAGCCGTATTACTGGTAATAACGGCCCTGTATACGCCCGTTACTGGTGTTCTGCTGCCTTATATTTTCCGGCTAATGCTGTGCGTAGTGTTTGTAGTGGCGGTATTGGTTATAGAAAAGCCCTGGCTCCGAAATAAAGTTTAATTCTTTCATAACTCTTTCCTAAATTACCACCCAAGCCGTACTGGGGCTAAATACCTTTATTTTAGGCAAAGCAGCCTGTTTATATCGTTAAATCTATTATTCAGGACTGGTAATTACGAGCAAATTAAGGAGAACAGGATAGTAAAATAGCGGCTCGTTAAATTTATTTACCTGGTTTTCAGCTAATAAATTGGCAAAAAATTCTTATTCACATGAAAGTAAACATCATTAATCAATCTAAACACGCCTTACCTACGTATCAGACAAGTAGCTCTGCCGGGATGGATTTACGGGCCAATTTAGAAAGCAGCGTGTTGCTTAAACCACTGCAGCGGGCCTTAATACCAACAGGTTTATTTCTGGAATTACCAACCGGGTACGAAGCGCAAATCAGGCCCCGCAGCGGCCTGGCCTATAAACACGGTATTACTATTGTAAATAGCCCCGGTACCATCGATGCCGATTATCGCGGCGAAATAAAGGTGCTGCTGGTTAATTTATCGGACCAGGATTTTACCGTAGAAGACGGTGAGCGCATTGCCCAGATGGTAGTAGCCCGTCATGAAGCCGTAGAATGGCAGGAAACCGGGGTTTTAACCGAAACAACGCGCGGCGCCGGCGGCTACGGCAGTACTGGTACAAAATAAAAGGGCTAATTTAAAAATGCGAAACTTAAAAAGTTAAGGGCAGTACAAGTAGCGATTCTTTGATTTTTTACCCGCATTATTATTGCTATAGCTAATCTGTATCCATAATATAAAATTATTTAAAACCCTTTGTTCGAATATTATTTAGTTAATATCGAACAGCTAATATCTAAAGTCTAACATCTAATAATTAAACTATGAAAATTATTGTTCCGATGGCTGGCATGGGCAAACGCATGCGCCCGCATACCCTCACTGTACCTAAACCCCTAGTACCAATTGCCGGCAAACCCATTGTGCAACGCCTGGTAGAAGATATAGCTAAAGTTTGTAACGAACCTATTGAAGAAGTAGCCTTTATTATTGGTAACTTTGGCGAAGCCGTAGAAAAGAAATTAATCCAGATTGCCGAATCGGTGGGTGCCCGGGGCACTATTACTTACCAAGACCAACCACTAGGTACCGCCCACGCCATCTTGTGCGCGAAGGAGTCTTTAGAAGGCCGGGTAGTGGTAGCTTTTGCCGATACTTTATTTAAAGCCGATTTTACCCTCGATACTTCGGCCGACGGCACCATTTGGGTACAACAAGTAGAAGACCCGCGGCCGTTTGGGGTTGTAAAATTAAACGAAAATAACGAAATTACTGATTTCGTAGAAAAACCGGAAACCTTTGTTTCGGACTTAGCTATTATTGGCATTTATTATTTTAAAGACGGCGCTTACTTGCGCGAAGAACTGCAGTACTTGCTGGATAATAATATTCTGGACAAAGGCGAGTTTCAGTTGACAAATGCCCTGGAAAACATGAAAAACAAGGGAACGCGCTTTATACCGGGTAAAATATCGGAATGGCTCGATTGCGGTAATAAAGATGCTACCGTATACACCAACCAACGTTACCTGGAGTATCTGAATGGTTCCGATGATTTAGTAGCGGCTTCGGCGCAGATAAACAATTCGGTTATTATTCCGCCGGTATTTATTGGAGAAAATGCCATATTAAACAATGCTGTGGTTGGTCCGCACGTTTCTATTGGTAATGGCACCAAGATTTCGGATTCTGTAATTAGCAATTCTATTGTGCAGGAGAATACCGTTATAAAAAGTGCAAATATAACAAACTCTATGTTAGGCAGTTTTGTTAGTTACCAAGGTACGCCTGCCGACTTAAGCCTCGGCGACTACAATGCTCTAAAAGATTAACAATTAGGTAAATGAAATTAGTAAAAACCTTTATCTGGCTTTGGGTGGTGCTGTTGATAGCCGGGCCGGTCTATGGTCAGAAACAAGGTAAAAAAAATAAAAAGCAGCGGCAACAAGAAGAAAGTGTGGCCGCTGCTGTTGCCAAAAACAATCCGCCGAAAGATAACGGCGACAACGAGTCTTTCTTTATTGACGGCATGAAATACATGATGCTGGAGGATTACCCCAAAGCATTAGAACGGTTTCAGAAAGCCTATACCATTAACCCGGCTAATGCGGCCCTCAATTACAAATTGGCCGAAGCAATTATGCTGATGGGGCGCCCCAACGAAGCTGTTTCGTTTGCCCAGGCGGCCGTAAATTTAGATGCTGCTAACCCTTATTATTATTTGCTTCTGGCGCAGTTGTATAACGGACAGCAACGCTACGACGAGGCCATTAAAATCTTAACCAAACTTACCAAAGACCTGCCTAACACGGAGCAATATTTGTTTAACCTGGCCGATATGTACCTGGCTCAGAACAAGTACGAAGATGCCCTGAAAACCTACGAGCGCATTGAAAAACAATATGGTTTTATAGAAGAAATCGCTTATAAAAAACAACAAATTTATTTACGCCAGAACAACCTGGATAAAGCCCTGAAAGAAGGCGAAAACCTGATTGCCAGCGACCCCAACGAAGTACGGTACACTTTGGTTCAGGCCGAAATGCTGGCCAATAACAAACGAACCGACCAGGCCATAGAAATGGTTAATAAGGTCCTGAAAACCGACCCCAACAATGCCCAAGCCCGCCTCATGCTTTCGGATATATACCGCCAGAAAGGTAACCTGGGCGAATCGGAGAAAAATTTAAAAGTAGCGTTTAGCTCTCCTACCCTAGACATCGACACCAAAGTAAAAATATTGGCCGAGTACCTGCGGCAGTTACCGGTTCCGCCCAACCAACCCAATCCTGAACTGGAAAGCACCGCTTTAGAACTGGCCGACATGACCTTGAAAGCGCACCCCAACGAGGCCAAAGCATACGCAGTAGCCGGCGATGTGCAAACCCTGGCCCGCAAAAAAGCCGAAGCCCGGGCCAACTACCTCCGGGCCATAAAACTAGATAACGCGCATTTTAATATCTGGCAGCAAATAATATTTATTGATGCCGAATTAATGCAAACCGATTCTTTAATTTTGCACACCGAAAAAGCCTTGGAATTATTTCCAAACCAGGCCATGCTTTGGTTTTACAATGGTACCGGGCATTTAATAAAAAAAGATGCGGCCAAAGCCGTAAGATCTTTAGAATACGGCAAAAAATTAGCTACCGATAACGCCGAACTGCAAACCCAGTTTAACATGCAGCTTGGCGATGGTTACCAGCATTTAAAAGATTATACCAAATCGGAGGCCGCTTACGAAAGTGTACTGTTAACCGACCCCGATAATGCCCATGTGCTAAATAATTACAGTTATTATCTGTCGTTGCGAAACACGAACCTGAGTAAAGCCAAGAGCATGTCCGAGAAATTGGTACGGCAACACCCCAAAGAAGCTACTTATTTAGATACGCACGGGTGGGTTTTGTACAAGCTGAAAGATTACACCAATGCCCGTAAATATTTAGAAGACGCCATTGCCCTTAAAAAAGATGCTGATGTGCTGGAGCATTACGGCGATGTACTTTACCAGCTCGGTGAAAAAGACAAAGCCGTAGAGCAATGGATAAAAGCCAAAAGTTTAGGCGCCGGGTCAGAATTTATCGACAAAAAGATTAAAGACAAAAAATTATATGAATAGCCGCCTTTTTGTGTTTGGGGCCTTAACATTCCTTATTTTATTTACTTCCTGCAAAAAAAATACGGTTCCGGGCAATACTGCCGCTTCTGTTAAGTTAGATAAAGTAAACGTACTCAACCTGGACTTTGTAAATTTTAACGGCAAAGGCAAAATTCAGGTAGAAGAAGATGGTGATAAATTATCTTCGGGTATTACAGTGCGCATGCGCAAAGACAGCATTATCTGGGTATCGGTTGTACCGGCATTGGGTATTGAGGCTGTCCGGATTGTGATGACCAAAGATTCGGTTATGATGCTGAACCGACTTAAGCGCGAATATTTTACCGGCGATTACTCGGTAATTAAAAACAAATATAAGGTAGATATAACCTATAGCCTGCTGGAAAACATAATTCTGGGAAATTACCTGCCATCAGCCGAAGGCAACGAGAAAATAATGTCGGATGCGCCCAATCAGCATTCCCGGCAGGAACTGGCTAACTTGTTAATTGACCAGTTTATAGACAACGGCAACGGCAAACTAAAAAAAATAACGATCAAGGACCAGGAAAGTAAAAACTCCATAGCAGTAGATTACTCCCGGTTTGAGCCTTTGGGCACCACCCCGTTTGCCCGGGCTGCCCTGATTGTGGTACAACAAGGCGAAGGCGATAAAGTAAAAGGTGCCATTGCCAATCTCGATTTTAACAAAATAAATATAAACGAAAGTAACTTAACGTTCCCTTTCTCGGTGCCCCAGGGATACAAAAGGCAATAAAGTTAAATTTTATTTATAACTAGTTTTTTGTTCGGTCTAAGATTTACAATCTTTGTAAATCCGGTGGCGGCTACTACATTATTTTTTAATGCACAGGTTCTTAAAATACTTTTTCTTTTCTGTTTTACTTTTTGTTCACCTCCAGGCCGCTGCCCAGCAGAGCAGCCGGACTAAGGCTAAACCTAAAACCCAGGCCAAGCCCAAATCTAAAGCGCAGTTAGAAAAAGAAAGAAAAGAAAACCTGAACCGGATTCAGGAAGCTAACCGCATATTGCAGGAAACAAAAGATAAAAAAGAAGTTTCTATTGGCCAGCTTAACGCCCTACAGGAAAAAATAAAGGTACAAAAAGGCGTAATTAATAATATTTCGTCGGAGCTGCAGTACATAAATAAGAATATGCGGCAAACGGAATCAACGGTATCGTCGCTTAAATTAGACCTGGATAAACTTAAAGCCGAATACGCCGCCATGATTTATGGCGCGGCTAAAACCACCAACAGCTACAACAAAATGATGTTTTTGTTTGCCGCTGATTCTTTTAACCAGTTTGTACGCCGCCTGCGGTATCTGGCCCAGTACTCCGAAGCCCGTAAAAACCAGGTCCGGCAAATAACCAATGTACAGGAATCGCTGCAGCAAAAAATAAATGTACTTACCGGTGCCCGTCGGCGAAAGCAAAACCTGTTAAACACCCAATTGCAGGAGTCTAAAAACCTGGATAATCTGCGCACCCAGCAAAATACGGTTATTACCCAACTTAGCCGGAAAGAGGAAGAACTACGCAAAGAAGTAGAAAGGCGCCAGTTGGCCGTACGGCAGTTAAATAACCGGATTGATGCCATGGTACGAGCCGAGATTGCCCGATCGGCGGAACTGGCCCGGAAGCGGGCTGCTGCTGCTGGTACGGCTGGTGCACGCACTTCGGCTAACCGGGTTACCCTTACACCCGAAACCGCCCTCCTCTCCTCTTCCTTTGGGGGCAACAAAGGACGGTTTCCGTGGCCCGTCGAACGTGGCTTTATTTCCCAGCGTTTCGGCGTTCACCCGCACCCGGTGCTGCGCAACATAAGTGTTCAGAACAATGGCATCGAAATTCAGACCAACGATGGCGAAATCGCCCGCTCTATTTTTTCCGGAAAAGTAACCAAAGTAATTAATATTTCGGGCATGAATAATATTGTCATGATTCAGCACGGCGAATATTTTACGGTTTACGGCAAGTTAAAATCAGTAAGCGTAACTGAAGGCCAAACGGTAGATGCCCGGCAAACCATTGGCAGTATTTACACCAACAGCGAAGGGACAACCGAACTGCACTTCGAAATCTGGCGCAACGTAAATAAAATGAACCCTCAAAGTTGGCTAATGCCCAAATAAATCCGCTGTTATTTTACTCATCTGTATTTACAACCAAATATATTTACCAGTTTAATTAAGATGCAGGTTTATGCTGCCATGTATTATTTAAGCTATTAGATTAGGTAAATTATTCTTTGGGTTAATACCCTGACCAATATTTCACCATGATTTTTTTGCATACTCCGGTAAACTGCCGTTATAAACAAAGCTGTAGTATTCATTTATCTTTTGCCGGCTACAATAATCTAATTCTACTTTTATTTATTATTTGTTACTCTTTTTAAACTTTAATTACTTTCTGTACCTTATATAAAAAAATAAGCTATTTTTGTAATTCATACATTAAACATTTTAGATTATGGCACTTAATAATGTTCTTGCCTTTATTGGTGGTCTGGGTACCTCAGAAGTAGTGGTTATTCTGGTAGTAGTTTTATTGCTTTTTGGTGCAAAACGTATTCCGGAATTGGCCAAAGGCTTAGGTAAAGGTATCCGGGAGTTTAAAGATGCTACCAAAGAAATAAAAAGCGATATAGAAAAAGCGGCCAACGACGAAACGCCTAATAAATAAGTTTCGGCTATGTTTGCTATAACCGTGCTCGCCTTTCTTAGCATGGGTGAAGCCCTGCTGGTTATTGCCGTATTGCTATTGTTTTTTGGTGCCAGTCGTATTCCGGTAATTGCCCGCAACTTTGGCCGGGGCATACGGGAGTTTAAAGACGCTACCAAAGAAAAAGAAGAAAATAAAGATAACGCCAACCCAAATCAAAAATAGGTTTTGAAGCGCTATAACAGTCTGGAAGAAGTTCGTCAGGATATAAAATCGGGCAGCCTTACTTGCCGTAAATTAGTAAATTATTATCTGGAGAATATCCAAAACAAAAAACATCTGAATGCTTACCTGGAGGTTTTTACCGAAGAAGCCCTGACCCGGGCCGATGAAGTAGACCAAAAGATTGCTGCTGGTACCGCCGGCCGGCTGGCCGGTATGGTTATTGGCATTAAAGATGTGTTAGCTTATAAAGATCACGCTTTACAATCGTCGAGTAAAATACTCGAAGGTTTTAAGTCTTTGTACACGGCCACGGCCATACAGCGCTTGCTTGATGAAGACGTCATTATTCTGGGCCGCCAGAACTGCGACGAATTTGCCATGGGTGCTTCTAACGAGACATCAGCATACGGACCAGCGTTGAATGAAGCCGATAATTCCCGGGTTCCGGGCGGTTCGTCGGGCGGTTCGGCCGTAGCGGTGCAAGCCGACTTATGTTTGGCCTCCATTGGCTCCGATACCGGCGGATCTGTACGGCAACCGGCCGCTTTCTGCGATGTAATTGGTTTTAAGCCTACTTACTCCCGAATTTCGCGCTACGGCTTAGTGTCTTATGCGTCTTCTTTCGACCAGATAGGTACCCTTACCCGGAGTATAGAAGATGCCGCTTTGCTGCTGGAGATTATGGCCGGACCGGATGAGTTCGACAGCACTGCCAGCCAGCGCCCGGTTACGCCTTATACCCAAAGTTTAAAAACCGACCGCAAATTCCGGATTGGTTACATTCGCGATACACTCGAAAACGAAGGCTTGGATGCGGAAATTAAAGAAGCTATGCTGGGGGTAATCGACCGTTTAAAGGAAGAAGAACATACCATTGAAGCCGTAGAATTTCCTTATTTAGATTTTATTGTACCCACTTATTATATTTTAACCACCGCCGAAGCCAGTTCTAACCTGTCGCGTTACGATGGGGTGAAGTACGGTTACCGCAGTCCGGATGCCACTGATTTGGTATCGATGTACAAAAAAACCCGCACCCAGGGCTTTGGCCACGAGGTGCAAAAACGCATTATGCTGGGTACTTTTGTTTTAAGCGCCGACTATTATGATGCTTATTACACCAAGGCGCAACGCGTACGCCGTTTGATAAAAGAAAAAACCGAGGAACTTTTGCAGGAATATGATTTCCTGATTTTACCTACTACACCAACCACGGCTTTCCCGCTGGGCGGCAATGAAGCAAATCCGTTGGCCATGTACCTGGGCGATATTTTTACGGTGCAGGCTTCTTTGGCCGGCTTACCGGCTATTTCGGTACCCGTTGGGTACGATGCCAAAGGTTTATCAATTGGTTTGCAGGTAATAACCCGCGCTTTCGACGAATCCCAGCTCTTTGCCTTTTCTAAGATTGTAAACGAGAAAATTATCCTAGCCTAAATAACGAAGATGAAGCACCCGTTAAAATCCGTTCTTCCATTTTTACTTTTTGCCGGTTTAATCAGTTTTACGTCCGAAATATTTGCCCGGCCAATTCATAAAAATAAAATCAGGATTTTAACCGACACCATCCCGCTCGTTTACCCCGATACGACCAGTTACCTCACTTTGCCATTGGTAGTGCGGCAAGACAGTGTACCTATTGAATCGGATGAGCTTATAAAAGATCGGTTAGCTTGCTTACAAAGAGAAATCCCGCTGCATTTTAACCAGTACGTGCGGGCCCATATCGATTATTTTACCATTCGCAACCGCAAATATTCGCGGCGGGTTTTAGAACGGCAAAATGTATATTTCCCGCTTTTCGAAAAATACCTGGCCCAGTACAAACTACCCGATGAGTTTAAATATTTAGCGGTAGTAGAGTCGGCATTGCTTCCACGGGCGGTTTCATCGGCCAAAGCCGTTGGTTTGTGGCAATTTATGACGCCTACGGCCAATGATTTCCGGCTAAAACAAAACGATTTTCTGGACGAGCGGATGGATCCGGAAAAAGCGACCATTGCCGCCTGTAAATTCATAAACCAACTGTACCGTATTTTTGGTGATTGGGAACTGGTAATGGCGGCGTATAACTGCGGACCAGGTAACGTAAAAAAAGCTATTGCCCGGGCTGGCGGTGGCAAAAAAACTTTCTGGGAAATATTTCCTTACCTGCCTAAAGAAACCCGGGGCTATGTGCCTTCTTTCACGGCCATTACCTACATGATGAATCATGCACCGGAACACGATATCTTTCCGGATACTTTATTATTTGCCATACCTACTGATACGCTCTTAATAAATCAGTCGCTGGATTTAGCCAAACTATCAACTCAACTGGAACTGCACCCCGAAGAAATAGCCAAGTTAAACCCGGAAATTAAAAAAGCGGTTTTACCCGAGCATGTACGCAATTATCCTTTAAAAATTCCGGCGCATAAACGAGAATTTATCGCTTATAACCGCACCAGCATTTTAGATTCTTGCCGACTGCCGGTAATTACCCCGCTAGTGCCGCCAACCATGCTGGCCTCGGGAAGCAAAAGTAAAATGCCGTTAGCAGCCCTCCCCGACTCGGCAGCACTCGATTCTTTAAATATTGTGGAGTATGTAGTAGCTAAAGGCGACTTTTTACAACGCATTGCCCAAAAACATCAGGTAACGGTTGCCCAAATAAAAACCTGGAACCAACTTGAAAATCCTTCTTTAATTTCGGGCCAGAAATTAACTTTGTATGTACCTGCAACAGAACCGGAAAAAACCGGGGAAGCAACCACCAGCCAGGTTAGTCCGAAAGAAAAAACCCCGGCCCCGGTTATTTACGCCAGTAATGCTGGTCAGACGGCTCGTAAAAAAGCCATTGAACAAAAAGTAAAACTAATTCATACCGTTAAACAAGGCGATACGCTCTGGAATATTTCTAACCGTTACAACAACATTCCGGTAGAAAACATAAAAAAATTAAACAAGCTTAAATCAAACGATATAAAACCTGGTCAGAAATTAGTGATTGGGCAAGCATAATTATCAGATAGAAATAAATTTATTTTTTCTTAAACTTAACAGAATCTCAGGCACCTCACCTGAGTTTTTTGTTTAGATTCCATTTGTGATTTAGTGTTAGCAGGATTTTTATGATTAAAATTAACAAACAGGAAGCCTTAAATTACCACATGCAGGGACAACCGGGCAAGATTGAAGTGGTACCAACGAAAATGCTCAGTTCCCAGTACGATCTGGCACTGGCTTATTCGCCGGGCGTGGCTGAACCCTGTAAAGAAATTGCCCGCACCCCCGACGACGTGTATAAATATACGTCTAAAGGCAACTTAGTAGGCGTAATATCAAACGGTACGGCCGTATTGGGTTTAGGTAATATTGGTCCTGATGCTTCTAAACCGGTTATGGAGGGCAAAGGCGTTTTGTTTAAAAAATTTGCTGGTATTGATGTTTTTGATATTGAAATAAATTGCACCGACCCTGATGAATTTATCCGGATTGTAAAATCGCTGGAGCCCACCTTTGGCGGCATTAACCTCGAAGACATAAAAGCACCCGAGTGTTTTAAAATAGAAAACGCTTTGCGGCAGCAAATGAATATTCCGCTCATGCACGACGACCAGCACGGTACAGCTATTATTTCCAGTGCCGCCTTGTTAAATGCCCTCGAAATTGTAAACAAAGATATTCGTCAGATAAAAATGGTGGTAAGTGGTGCCGGTGCCGCCGCCATTTCGTGCATTAAGTTATACCTGTCGCTGGGTCTAGATCTAAACAACCTGGTAGTTTTTGATAAAGATGGCATTATTAACGCCGACCGCAACGACCTGGATATTTACCGTTCGCAACTAATTACCCTCCGCTCCATAAAAACTTTAGAAGAAGCTATGGTGGGTGCCGATGTTTTTATTGGCTTATCGGCCGGCAATATTTTGCCGCCGGCGTTTGTGCAACTTATGGCCGCCGACCCTATTATTTTTGCGTTGGCCAACCCCGATCCCGAAATAGATTATGATTTGGCCATGTCGGTACGGCCCGATTTAATTATGGCTACCGGCCGCTCCGACCATCCGAACCAAGTAAATAATGTGTTGGGGTTCCCGTATATTTTTAGAGGCGCTTTAGATGTGCGGGCTACCGAAATAAACGAAGCCATGAAACTGGCCGCCGTAACCGCATTGGCCGAACTGGCGAAAGAACCGGTACCGGAAATTGTAAATAAAGCTTATGGTGATAATACCATTGCCTTTGGCCGCGAGTACCTTATTCCAAAGCCGTTAGATCCGCGCCTGATTACCAGCATTAGTCCGGCCGTAGCCAAAGCCGCTATAGCATCTGGCGTGGCCCGGATTCAAATCGAAAATTGGGAAAAGTACGACCAGGAACTGCAGGAAAGAATCGGTATTGACCAGAAGCTCATGAGCCGGATTATTACTCAGGCCAAGCAAAATCCCAAAACGGTTGTTTTTGCCGAAGCTGATCATTACAAAATACTAAAAGCGGCCCAGTTGGTTATCGACCAGAAAATTGCCAAACCGGTTTTGTTGGGTCAGCGCGACAGAATACAAAAATTAGCCGCCGAAAACGGTTTGGACCTATCCGAAGCCACTATTATAGATCCAATTCAGGAACTGGAAAACCGCGAAGAATTTGCCCAGATTTTGTACGAAAAGCGCAAACGCAAAGGCATGACTTTATTTGATGCCCGCCAACTGATGCTTAGCCGTAATTACTACGGCAGCATGATGGTAGAAACTAACCGGGCCGATGCTTTAATTTCTGGTTTAACCAAAGATTATTCTAAAACCATATTACCGGCTTTGCACGTTATTGGCGTAGAAGAAGGTGTAAATAAAGTGGCGGGTATGTACATTATCCAGAACCGCAAAGAGCCTTATTTTTTGGCCGATACTACCGTAAATGTAGACCCCACCGCCGAAGAATTGTGCGAAATTATTGGCTTAACGGCCCGGGCCGTACGGTTCTTTAACCATGAGCCCCGCATGGCTATGCTCTCCTACTCCAACTTTGGTTCTAACCGGGGCCATATTCCTTCTAAAGCCATTGAGGCTGTACGGTTGGCCAAAAAACGATATCCTGAACTGATTATTGATGGCGAAATGCAGGCCAATACGGCGGTTAATAGAACCCTTTTGCAAGAGCACTACCCTTTTAGCGAACTTGCCGATAAAGGTGCCAACACACTAATTTTCCCTGATTTAAACTCCGGTAATATTGCTTATAAATTACTGCAGGAAATTGGCGGCGCTGAAACCATAGGCCCGTTGCTCATGGGTATGCGCAAACCGGTGCACATCTTACAGTTAGGCTCCTCTACCCGCGAAATTGTAAACATGGTAGCCATTGCCGTAGTAGACGCTCAAAAATATAACAATGAACTATAACCTTATGTTAGGCTGTTCCTTATTCTAAAAAAGTTAATCCTGTAAAAAAATCATCTTTATTCTATATATAACTTTTATAATTTTTACAGGATTAACTTTTTTACTTTACTCAAATAAAGTTTTGAATTATTATATTTTAACCTACATTTGCATAGTTATAAAAATAAATTTTAATTGTACTTTTATAACACAAACAACTGTTTTCAAAGTAAATTTTAGTAATATTTAAATAGTTAAAATCAAACCTATATTTATTTAACTTCAGGTTTTCTATTTAATGTATAAAAACTGCATTGCCCAAAACCAAAATAATTTACTTATTTTTAATTATACCCATATTCTGCTCTTTTTTCATTACTTTAAAGTTGTAATTACCGGCCAGAATCATATAAATATCCCGGTTTATTCGTTTTTAATAAACCAACATATAGTTAATAACCCCTTATAATATTTATGATAGCCTACATTGATGGCAAACTAACCCATAAAGATCCAACTTATGTTATTATTGATGTAAATGGAGTGGGTTATCAAATCCGGATTTCGCTAAATACCTACGCCAAACTGGCCGAAGGGGAACGGTGCAAACTGCACACTTTTCTGCATATAAAAGAAGATGCCCATACCCTGTATGGGTTTAGCGAACTGGCAGAGAAAAATGTTTTCCTGCACCTGATTTCTATTTCGGGCGTAGGGCCGGGCACCGGGCTTATGATTGTATCATCGTTAACCGTAGCCGAAATTCAGCAGGCCATTGTGCGCGAAGATGTACGTACCATCCAGAATGTAAAGGGAATTGGCGCCAAAACCGCCCAGCGCATTATTCTGGAACTGAAAGATAAATTTAAAAAAGATACACTTACCGATGTGGCTAATAATACTTTTGCTGCTCACAATACCAACCGCAGCGAAGCGTTATCTGCATTAGTTACCCTTGGTTTTGCCCGCAATGTTGCAGAAAAAACCCTTGACGCCATCATTAAACGCGATGGCAGCAATCTGAGCGTGGAAGACCTCATCAAAATGGCTTTGAAAACATCGTAGCACAGTAACTTAACACGCTTGAAATCCCGTAATTACAACTTATTCCTGCCTGCTGTTATCGTTGTTTCTTTATTGTCGTGGCTGAGTTATGCCGGGGCGGTAACCGGAGCTGGCCGCATGGGTACGTTCAATCCCCATTTAATTATCCCCCCAGATACAACCGATACTGATACAACAATTTACCGGAAATCACGACGGCCCAACTACCAGCCCAAGGATCGCCGGAGCGATCCGTTCTCAGACCGTAATGGTACTTCGCCGTTGCTGTTAGGCGAACCCAGTAACCTTAAAATGGATGTTACTTACGATGACAGCCTGAAGCGGTATAATATTACCGAACGCATGGGCGAAATAAACTACCGCGACCCCACTACCATGACTTTTGAGGAATATTCGCGGTACCGGCAACAGCAGTCCATCCGGAATTACTGGCGTTCTAAATCAGAAGGGGGTGTAGCCGGCGAAAGCGGCGCCGGTAGCAAGCGTTTAATTCCCAAGCTAAGCGTTATGAGCCCTTTGTTCGACCGTATTTTTGGTGGCAATTCTGTTGATATCCAAACCAACGGTAATGTGGGTTTAAAATTTGGCGCCCGCTTTAACCGTAACTTTAACCAATCCTTGCCTATCCGGCAGCAACGCATCGGCGATTTTGATTTTGACCAGAACCTGGCTTTAAATGTGGTGGGCAAAATAGGCGACAAAATGCGCATTAACTTTAACTGGGATACCAAAGCCAACTTCGAGTTTGAAAACAACATGAAGCTGGACTATACTGGTTACGAAGAAGAAATAATCCGGAAGGTAGAAGCCGGTAACGTAAGCCTGCCAATAAACAACAGTCTGATTACCGGTGGGCAGAATTTATTTGGGGTTAAAGCCCAGATGCAGTTTGGCCGCCTGGCAGTTACCGCTATTGCCTCTAACGTGCGGGGCCGTACCGACGAAGTAAATATTCAGAACGGTTCACAAAACCGCGATTTTGAAATCAAGGCCAGCCAGTACGAACGCGACCGCCACTTTTTTTTATCGCACTTTTTCCGCGACCGCTACGACCGTTCTTTGCAAAACCTGCCGCTGGTAAATTCAGGGGTAACTATTCGTCGGCTCGAGGTTTATATTACCAATGATAACCGCGCTACCGAAAACCTGCGCAACATGGTAGCCTTTATGGATTTAGGCGAAGCCAATCCCGAACGCATTTACCGCAACAGCCAGTTAAATAACAATTCGGCAGCTACCCGCCCGGCCGATAATAATTCGAATCGATTATTTGGTTTGTTAAGTAATGCTTCCCGCAAAAACGACCTGATTGATGATTACCTGAACGGGAATGGCTTTGAAAAAACCTTAGATTACGAACACGTACGTGCCCGCCGCCTCGATCCGCGCGAATATACTTTTAACCCGCAACTGGGTTATATTTCGTTAAATACCACCTTGCTGCCCGAGCAGGTACTGGGCGTAGCTTACGAATATACCGTAAACGGCCAAACGTACCAGGTAGGTCAGCTACAGGATGATTACCAGAACGTACGCGAAGATGAGGTAATTTACATGAAAATGCTGCGCTCTACCAACCCGGCGCCGTTGCAGTTCCCCATTTGGGACCTGATGATGAAAAATATTTACCCGCTGAATGCCAACCAGATTACCCGGCAGAACTTTCAGCTCCGGGTTATTTACAAAGACGATGAAACCGGAGTAGATATTCCCAGCATTAAAGAAGGCGAGCGGGTGCGGGATATTCCGCTGGTAGAAGTATTTAACCTCGATAATGTAAACACCAACAACGACCGCCCCCGCGATGGTAACTTCGACTTTTTACCCGGCATTACCATAGAGCCCGAAAACGGGAAAATTATTTTTCCGGTAGTAGAGCCATTTGGTACGTACCTGCGCAGCAAATTTACAACCGCTGAAACCAGCCTGCAGGAAAAATACGTGTACCAGGAGCTGTATGAACTTACCCAAAGTGATGCCCAGCAGTTTACCGAAAAAGATAAATTTTTCCTGAAAGGCCGTTACCAGGCCAGTTCTTCCGACGAAATAGCTTTACCGGGTATTCAAATTGCCGAAGGCTCGGTTACGGTTTACTCGGGCGGCACCCGCCTTACCGAAGGCGTAGATTACCAAGTTGATTATAACCTGGCCCGGGTAAAAATATTAAATCCCAGTTACCTTAGTTCGGCCAGTAACTTAAAAGTAAACTTTGAACGCGCTGAATTAATTAATCCGCAGCCGCGGGCTTTGGTGGGTGTGCGCTTAGATTACCAGGCCAACAAAGATATAAACTTTGGTGGTACCCTGCTGCACCTCGGCGAAACCCCTTACAACAACAACCGGGTAAACCTCGGCGACGAACCCAGCAACAATACCATTTACGGTTTAGATATTAATTTGCGTCGCGATTCGCGTTTGCTTACCCGCCTTACCGATATGCTGCCGTTTGTGCAAACCAAAGAGCGCTCTACCATTACTTTTAATGCCGAGTTTGCCCAACTAGTACCATCCCGGGCCAAATTACAAGGCGAAGATGGGGTTTCTTATATCGACGATTTTGAAGGAGCCGAATCAGCTTTTTCCTTATCCGGTTCTTACAATAGCAACAACTGGCGCCTGGCTACTACCCCTTTGCCGCTCATCCGGTCTGACGATGGCACCGGCCGCGCTTATGCCTACAACCGCGCTAAACTGGCCTGGTATACCATAGACCAGGGTATTTACTACCGTGCCGGTAACCGCCGGCCAAATAATATTACTGATGATGTTTTAAAAAACCATTATACGCGGGGTGTATTCCGGAGCGAAATATTCCCGAACCGCGACTTAGATGCCACTAGTAACTTTGAATATACTTTTGACTTAGCTTACTTCCCGAACGAAAGAGGCCAGTACAACTACAATCCGCAGGTAAGCCCCGACGGAAAATTCTTTACCGGTATTGACCCGCGCAATAATTATGGTGGTATCAGCCGCGAAATTCCCTTCGATAACGATTTTGATAATGCCAATATCGAATACCTGGAGTTCTGGCTCATGGACCCGTTTATAAACGCTACCAGCGGCAACCTGACCGATCCTAACGGCTTAATTGACGACAGCGAAAACCCACCTAAAGCCAATAATACCGGCGGTAGCTTAGTATTGAACCTGGGCAATATTTCGGAAGACTTACTTAAAGACCAGAACCGGTACGAATTTGAAAACGGCTTGCCCAACAGCCAAACCGACATTGATGTAACCAGCCCAACGGCCCGGAAAACCGATACCGAACGCACGGCCTGGGGATTTGTTTCTAAACTGCCTTTCCTGACCGATGCTTTTGATAATACCGGTGGGGCTCGTCAGAACCAGGATATTGGCCTTGAAGGTTTAAATGATACCGAAGAACGGGCTTTTTTCCGGAGTATACCGGGTTATGCGAACCTCGATGACCCTTCCGGCGACAACTTTAAGCACCACCTGAACGGCGATTACGACTCCCGTAACGTACGCATTTTGGGTCGTTACAAAAACTTTAACGGCATGGAAGGCAACTCCGCCGAAAATAGTGAACAATCGGCGTATGCTTACCCCGACAAAGAAGACCTGAACAAAGACAATATTATCAGCGATACCGAACGCTATTTTGAGTACCGGATGGACCTCAGACCCGGCCGGATGAATGTAGGCGAAAATTACATTGTAGATAAAATTGTTTCCGACCGCACTAAAGTAACCTGGTACCAGTTCCGGATTCCGGTAAGGCAACCTACCGGCAATGTAGGCAACATGAACAGCTTTAAATCGATCCGGTTTATGCGCATGTATCTTACCCAGTTTCAGGATCCGGTAGTAATGCGTTTTATCGGTTTACAATTTGTATCTAATCAGTGGCGCCGGTACCTGGGCTCCGTATCCGATGGTGGTACCCCTTGCGTAGGCGACTGTGATTTTGATGTCCAGAACTTTACGGTTTCTACGGTAAATATTGAAGAAAACGGTCCCGGAGGTGTAGAAGCAACTACCATTCCTTACGTGGTACCGCCAGGCGTGGTACGCTTGCGCGATAACTCAACTACCCTAAATAACCGCCGGCAAAACGAGCAGTCGTTACAAATTTGTGTAGATGGCCTGAAAGACTCTTTTGGTAAAGCCGTTTACAAAAATGTAACCATGGATATGCTTATTTATAAGCGCTTAAAATTATTCCTGCACGCACAAAGCCCCGACAACAGAACCCAGGATAATGAGGTAAAAGCTTTTATCCGGATTGGTACCGACTATACCCAAAACTATTACGAATACGCCATTCCGTTAAAAATTACGCCTAATGGCGCTAACAGCGATAATCAAATCTGGATTCCGGAAAACTTTATTGATTTGGCTTTCCAGGATTTAATCGATACCAAAGCCGAACGGAACCGCAACGCCGGGGGTAATATTTTTCAGCCTTACGTACGTAATTTACCTAACGACCGTACCATAACAGTAGTAGGTAACCCCGACTTAAGCGCTATTCAGGGCATTATGCTGGGTGTTCTAAATCCTCGTTCCGAAGATCGCGCCGATAAATCGGTTTGTATCTGGGCCGATGAATTACGGGTAGCCGATTTCGATAAAACTGCCGGTTACGCCGTAAATGCCCGGTTAAACGCTAAACTAGCCGATTTTGCTACCATTGCCGCCAGCGGAAGCTACACCACCGTAGGTTTTGGCGGTTTACAGCAAAAAATTGCCCAACGTGCCCGCGAAAACACGGCCCAATACGATATTAACTCCAACATTGCGGCGGATAAATTCTTCCCCGAAAGATTTGGCGTGCGTATTCCGGTATCTATCCAGTATGGTAAAACCATTCAGGAACCACGGTACGATCCTTTAGATCCGGATACTCCGTTACGGCAATCGCTAAATAAGTTTGAAGACAATGCCACGCGGGCCAATTACCGGAAAGAAGTAGTAACCCAGGTAACAACTAAAAGTATTAACCTGCTAAACATACGCAAAGAGAAAATTAACCCGGAGGCGAAATCTAAAATTTACGACCTGGAAAACCTTTCGCTTTCTTATTCTTACACCGAACAAATGCGGTCTGATATTGTAACGGACCGGGATGTAACTAAAAATTATACGGGTAGCTTAGCGTATACGTACAACAATACGCCTAAAAATTATACCCCGCTAGCTAAAGTAAAACCTTTACAATCGCCGTACCTGAAAATGTTCCAGGAGTTAAATATTACGCCCTTGCCTAGCCGTATTGCTTTCCGGGCCGATTTGGACCGCCGGTACAACGAGGTATTTTTGCAACGCCGTTTAAACTTTAACGACTTACCTACTACCAGCGGCATTGAACCTACTTTCCAGAAATATTTCTTCTTTAACCGTATTTACGATCTTAAGTGGGACCTGACCAAAAGCATAACCTTAGATTATACGGCTACTAACCGGGCCGTGGTAGACGAACCAGACGGCCAGATTGACCGCGATAACCCGGATTTACGGTACAAAAACGAAGCCATCTGGAAAAATCTCAAAAACTGGGGCCGGACCACAAACTTCGATCAACTAGCCGCCGTTACTTACCGCTTACCATTCGACAAGTTTCCGCTAACAGATTGGTTAAGTGCCGATGCCCGGTATGCCGCCAGCTACACTTGGACGTCTGGCTCTACGGCGCTTATTAGCGATACTTTACAGTTAGGTAACACCATTCAGAACAATACCGAAACCAGTGTAACCGGTAAAATTGATTTAATTAAGTTATACAACAAGGTTAAGTTCTTGAAGGCTATAAACGACGAACAACCTGCCAACGCGGGAGCTGCTAACCCGCGCCCTACCCGCAATCCGGCGCCCACACCGGCCGTGCAAGACACCGTAAAAAAACAACCAGAGTTAAAATTTATCAAATCGGTGCTCCGGACACTAATGACGGCCCGCTCGCTTAATTTTACGGGTTCTCAAACGCAAGGCACCTTGTTGCCCGGCTACTTGCCCCGTACCCGCATGTTTGGTTTAGACGATAATTTTGATGCTCCCGGCTTCCCGTTTGTACTGGGTAAACAATATGAACTGGAAAGCCTTTACCGCCTTGCCGAAAGCAAAGGTTGGTACACCGATAGCAGCCAGTATCTGAATACGCCGCTTAGCTCTCTTAAAACCCAGAACTTTAGCGTCCGGACGGTATTAGAGCCCTTACGGGGTTTTAATATTCAGTTAGATGCCAAACAAGATCGTTCCGAAATTAATGAAGTGTTCTACCGCTTGCCGGTAGATGATGCCGGGCAAATAGGCACCGGCACCGTACCGGAACGCCAGAATCCGTTAAATACCGGTTCTTTCTCGTCTTCAACCATTGCTCTGAGCACCTTATTTGAATCTGGCCGCGACTATAACTCCGCTGCTTTTGAAAACTATATTAAGTACCGGGCGGTAATATTAGAAAAGTTACGTACTGCTGATACCGGCAACGGCGAATTTGCTATAAACTCCCAGGATGTGCTTATGCCGGCCTTTTTATCCGCGTACCAGGGCAAAGACATAGACAAGTACAAAGCCCGTCCATCGCGGCCGTTTGGCGTATTCCCGTTACCTAATTGGCGTGTCGATTACAATGGTTTGTCTGAGTTGCCAGCTGTACAGCGCTACTTTAGCAGCATAACGCTTTCGCACGTGTATAATGCCAGCTATAACGTTTCTAATTTTACCACTTCGCTGGCGTACCAGGGCCAACCCGGCCGCAACGAATTGCCTAGCCAAATAAATGAGCAAGGCGAATACGTGCCGTATTATATTATCAATCAAGTACTCATTTCCGAAAGAATGGCGCCTTTCTTAGGGGTAAACTTCCGGACTAAAAACAATATTTCGGGACGTTTAGAATACCGCACTGAACGTAATTTGGCACTGAACATGACTAACGCCCAGGTAACTCAAAACGGAATTAAAGATTTGGTATTAGGCATTGGCTATACCACCAATAAATTCCGGGTACCTTTCCGGATTAACGGCGAGTATAAAACGCTTAAAAATGATTTGAATGCCCGTTTAGATCTAACCATTCGGGATAATGAAACCATTCAGCGCTCCATAATTATTGATGAAGATAGCGGACTGGAAAAAAGCCGCAATGTGGTTACCAACGGTACCCTGCAAATGCAGCTTAAGCCTACTATTGATTATACTTTAAACCAGCGGCTGAATGTGCAAATTTATTTTACCCGGGTAATTTCCGACCCAAAAGTGCTTAATTCATTTAAAAACACGGTTTCGGAAGGTGGCGTTCAGCTTCGCTACAGCTTATCAGAATAAAAGTTTTAAAATATATTTAGAAAAACACCGTAAATTTATAGCCACAATTAAAGCTATTACCAAAATTTAAAATTTATCGCTCCAACATGAATTTACCACAGGAACTTAAATATACCAAAGACCACGAATGGATTCGCATTGAAGGTGATGTTGCGTACGTAGGTATTACCGATTTTGCCCAAAGCGAATTAGGAGATATAGTTTATGTAGATATTGATACCCTAGATAAAAAAGTAAACCGCGAAGAAGTATTTGGCACTGTAGAAGCAGTTAAAACGGTATCGGATTTATTTAGTCCTATTACCGGTACTGTACTGGAGCTAAACCCCAAATTAGATTCTAACCCCGAAATGGTAAATTCTGACCCTTACGGTGAAGGCTGGATGATTAAAATGTCGGTAGATGATACCGCCGAACTGACTGATTTGTTAAGTGCCGCCGATTACGCCGATTTGGTAGGGGCCTAATACTTTTTACTTGAATCAACTATTTAAATTTCATTTGCCGGCTTTAGCGTGGGCAACAGTAATCTTATTTTTAACACTGTTGCCCGCCAAAGCCATGCCACAAGTACCCGCCTGGGAACTTATTTCTTTTGCTACTGCTTCGCACGCGGTAGTATTTTTTATTTTGGCCGTACTCCTGCGTTTTGACTTTAGTCAGCAATCTGCCTGGCTTAATTTGCGCCGCAATAATGGTTGGTTTACGTTGGTGCTATCGGTCCTATTCGGGATATTGATTGAAGTACTGCAAACCCTTATGAAGTTGGGCCGGCAAGGCGACCCGATGGATGTAGTGAGCAACACCATTGGTACGGTATTAGGTATCGTCTTTTTCTCTTTTGTTTACCCACGTTTATTTCCCGGCACTTCTCGTCTTTAATACTTACAGCCTTTCTGGTTGTTTCCGGATATGGCTGTTCAACTAAAATTTCTGGTGTAAACCCGGTTTGCAAATAAATCTACCCGCAACCTAAATCTCCGCTGGTAATTATACTTTTTTAGAGGTACTCCTACTCATTTAAGTTCAGCCTGCTTCGCGCCCAAACCCTTATTGGCGTAATGTAAATGTTAATAAATATTCATTTCTCGGCACAAACTGCAACCACTACAAAATATTATTTAATTGTTCTTTAATTTTCTCCAGTTCTTCTTTCATTTCTACCACCAGATGCTGGATGGTGGCATCGTTGGCTTTAGAACCAATGGTATTTATTTCGCGGCCAATTTCCTGCGAAATAAAAGCCAGCTTTTTCCCGGTAGGCTCCGGTAAGTAAACTGTTTCGGTAAAATAATGCAGATGGTTTATCAAACGCACTTTTTCTTCGGCAATGTCCAGCTTCTCAATAAAGTAAATCATTTCCTGCTCAAACCGGCTCTGGTTAAAACTCTCGGCACTGGCAATTTCGGTTAAATGGCCCCGAATACGCTCCCGGATATTTTCAATCCGGACGGGATCAAAGCGGTCCACTTCAGCCAATAAAATACGAATGCGGTCTATGTAAGAAATAATTTCAGAGGTTAAAGCTTTGCCTTCGTCGGTTCGGAAATTATTTAATTGCTGAATGGCTTCCAGTAAAATCTCGTTTACCATTTCCCAGGCAAGCGGCGATTTTTCTTCTTCTTCCGCCTTTCCGGCTGGTTGCAGCACTTCGGGCATTTGCAAGGCCATTCTAAATAAATCTTGTTTAGGTGCCCCCAAAGCATCGGCTACCTGTACCAGTTCCTGGTAGTAATTTTGCAATAGCACCTGGTTAATGGTATTATTTAATTTAGCGGTTTTGCTTTTACTTACCACATCAACGCTTACCGATATTTTACCCCGAATCAGGCTTTTACCGATAATATTCCGAATTTCGTACTCTTTATCCGAGAGAACCCGCGGCAATCGCACACTTAAATCCAGGCTTTTAGAATTAAGCGATTTTACTTCTACCGTTATGCTATTTTGGTCGGTTTCGCGGCTGGCAGTACCAAAGCCGGTCATGGATTGCAACATAAATCCTGCTGTTTATATTTTAAAACCCTACAAAGTTACTGGTATTATACTGGTAAACGCTAAAAATAGCCATTTTGGCGTAGTTAAATTAGATACCAGTTGTTAATAAATAGCTGTAAAAATAATAACTCAGCTGCTTTTTAAATAAATAGCCAAATAAACTAAGTAAGTGGATAAATATAGATTAAACAATCGGCCGTTTCTTACTAGAAGCTACTGGCGTGTTTCTTACAAGTAACTCAGAAGATTCGTGCCAGAACGACGAATAGATAGAACTAAAATATAGCCATCAAATTTTGTCCTGTTGCTTATAGCTAATTAAAATATTGTGGGCTGGATTTAAGAAACCCGGTTACAATTTTATAGTTTATTAATCGTTTTATGTAATAAATTATTGCTGAGGTAAGCGCAATGTGTATTCTTAAAATTATAATTTAAGATTTTTAGCCTTACTAAGCCTAATTATTTATCTTTGCCGCATGAAATTTGGCGTTGTTATTTTTCCGGGGTCTAACTGCGACCAGGATGTTATTCAGGTTTTAGAGCGGGTTTCGCACAAACCAGTGGCCCACTTGTGGCACAAAGACCATAATTTACAAGGTTGCGATTTTATCGTTTTACCCGGCGGGTTTTCTTACGGCGATTATTTGCGGTCGGGTGCCATTGCGCGTTTCTCGCCGATTATGCAGGAAGTTATTGCCCACGCCAACAAAGGCGGTTATGTAATGGGTATATGCAATGGTTTTCAGATCCTGACCGAAGCTGGTTTGTTACCGGGCGCTTTGCTGCGCAACGTAGATCAGAAATTCATCTGCAAAAATGTGCACATTCGTCCCGAAACAAATAACCTGCTGCCTACTACCCTCCTCGACACCCAAAAGGCTTACCAGATTCCAATTGCCCACGGTGAAGGTCGCTTTTATGCCGATGCGGATACTTTGGCTAAGATCAAAGACCAGGATCAGGTAATGTTTAGGTACTGCAATGCCAACGGCCAAATAACCGAAGCCACTAATTGCAACGGTAGCCTCGATAATATTGCCGGCATTAGCAACGAAGGCCGGAATGTATTTGGCATGATGCCGCACCCGGAACGCGCAGCCGACCCGGAACTAGGTAATGCTGACGGCACTTTAATTTTCAATTCGTTATTACAGGCTGTAACAGCTTAGTTTTAAATATTAAAACCAAACAAAAAAGCCACCTCTTGGGGTGGCTTTTTTGTTTGGCAGGATTTACCTGTATTAGAAATCATAACCCAACGAGACGTAAACCCGCGGTCCGGATTTTTTGAAATTTTCTTCGCCCCAAGCAACATCTACCTTGCCGTACATGCCCAATAAAGTAGTGCGGGCTCCTGCCCCATACCCAAACAAGAACGGATTACGGTAATTAACTACTACTGCCTGGAATGGATTTACCTGCGTTTCGCTTATGCGCCCACCTAACACCTGGGTATTAAAAGAATTGCGGCGGCTAAACGGATTGGCGCCATTGTAGGCAGTACCCACATCGGTAAAACCAACTAATTGCAAGTTCCGGAAGAAGCCGGAGCCTAAAGTAGCGTTATTAAACAAATATTGTACAATAGGTACCCGCAACTCGGCATTTAACAATAACACCTTGTTACCATTCCGGGCATTGTATTTAAAGCCCCGCATTGGCGTTGCAAATTGCTGGTAAAAGAAATCTACCGGCGCCTGATTATGGAAAATGCGGTCGCGTTCTTCAATGTCGCTGTCTTCTTTGTTAAAGAGCCAGTTATCTACCCCGCCCAATAAAAAGCGTTTAGGCGAATTACCTAAAAAATGCCCATAGTTTAAGCGGCCAGCCAGAACAATCTGGCGGTGCAGCTTTTGGTAGTGCCGGAAATCGATATAAAATTTACTGAAGTTCTGCAGACTTTCGTTAAACTCTTTAAAAGTACTCAGACCGGCTTTCAGACGGGTCCCTTCCAGCATATTTATACCGGTAGCAACCGAATTATCAAATACCAGTTCTCCGCCAAAGCTGGCAAATACATCTACGCTATCGCGCTCCGACAACATACCCAGGTTACTATAGCGGGTGTGCAACAGTTTGGGCAATACGCGCACGCTAATATTATGGGTAAGCGGATAGCTGATAGAAGGGGTAAATTCCTGGCGGCTGTAACGTAAACCATTTAAGCCGTTTTGGTTATAATCGTTAAAATAAGTTTGTTTCAGGTAAGATAAGCGCCAGTCGTAGCGTCTTTTTAAGTTGCTGTACTCGGCGTAAAAAGCACTGCTGCGTAAATCGGTTAAGATAAAAGCCCCACCGTTTATACGATGGTCTTCAAACATATCCGACATTCCCACATCGGCAATCATACCAAAACCCATCAGGGCATCCTGGTAAATAGAGGTGGTTACGCGGTTAATGCTAAACCGAAGGTCGTAACGCAACGGTCCAAGTACAGGTGCACCTTCGGCCGGCGCTGCGGGCTGAGCCACAATAGGCTTAGCGGGTTGGGGTTGCCGCGGTTGTTTCTGTTCAGTATCAAACTCGTAATTCTGGGTATTAATATTTTTGTCTTTGGGCGTAGTTTCCTGCTGGGTAACTGTTTCGTTAGGAGTAGTGGGTTCGGTTGGCTTTTGCTCAGTAGGCTGGGCCGGTTGTACGGGCCGAGTAGCCGGACGAAGGCTGCGGTTTTCGAGTGTTTTCTGCCGAACGGTTTTAAAATCGGGCGAGGCAGTAGCCAAGGCAAAATCCGGGAAATAATACACAAACTCGCGGTTCCGGTCGGCGGCAATAAAGGCCAAGCGGCGGTTAGCCTGGCTGTAATCAAACGTTTTAATATTTTGCACAAAAGAACTTACCCGCTGCCGCTCTTTGGTAACTAAATTAAACCGGTAAACACTCCGGATTCCGCTTTCTTCGCCCAAGTAAAGAATATTTTCGTTGTCTTCGGCCACCGGGGCCGATTCGTTGGATATGGATCTGGTGAGTTGTTGCGGAAAAGCCCCTTTCCGGTCTAAATCCAGCAAAAACAAATCGTAGTTGTCTACTATCTTGTCTAAAGTAGGTGTAGGGCCGCCCATGCCGGTAGAATCTAACCAGCGGTTAGAGCTAAATACCAGCGCATTGCGGCCTTTCAGGAAAGTAGCATTTTTATCGTCGTAAATATCGCTGGTAAGTTGCTCGGGCTGCCGGATATTGCCGCGGAATAAATATATATCACTTTGGCCATTGCGCACCGCCGTCATTACCATCATCCGGCCATCATCAGAATAATCGACGTTTAATATTTGGGTAAACTGCGATAAGATGCCACGGGTTTGGCCACCAAAAATAGCTTCTTTCAGGTTGTTAAAAAAGGCTTTGTTTTTCCGGTCGAAGTAATAGGTATTTACCACCGGCCGGGCACGCTTTACTTCAACAATATTTAATTGCCTATCTGATTTCCAGGAAAGCAACGGTGTTTTTAAATCGAGTTTCTGATTGGGTGTTTTATAACCACCTTTGCGCACCCCAAAAGAGCGGCGGCGGTTAACATCTATTACTTTTACCTCGTAGCGGCCGCGGTCGTTGGCTACATAAGCAAGTTTGCTGCCGTTGGGGCTAAATACCGGCTGACTTAAAACGGCGTACCGGGGGTTTTTAGCAGTTAATTGATTTCTTTTATCCAGCGCAACCAGTTCATTACCCGGAAAAGTATTCATTTGCAGGTAATATTTTTGCCAGTCGCGCATAAACTTTTTATAAGGCACATTCAGGCTGCTGGCAATACCCACCTCTATGTCGCGGGTTATGCGGGTAAGGTTTAAAATATTCTGAATAGACGTGTAGCCGTAACGTTCCGAAATATAATTCCAAACCGATTGACCGGCCAGGCGCTGATTTCTGACAAATAAAACTTCGGGCTTTTTATTCGCATTTTTAAGCACCATATCGCGCATATAGCCGTCCATATCTACGTTCCAGCCTTCGGCTATGTAGGCCGCACCACCCGTTAAAAACCACTCGGGCAAGCTTAACATGTAGCTGCTTTGTAAAACTTCTTTCAGGCTACCGCCATACATCATATCGTTCAGCAATAACTGCGATACGTTCAGGCTCATATTTTTCTTAAATTCAGTCTGGGAGCCTTCAAAAGCCAGTTCGAGTTTATTCTTGAGGAACAAGGTCTGGCCACCCGTCTGAAACAGATCATCGTTCAGGCCAATATTACTCTGGCGCATATCGGCTACCGACGCGTACAAAATAATGGTGGTTTTTGAATAAGGAAAATAACCAATCAGGCTGGTAATGCGTTTGAGTTCTTTTTCGGCATAGTCGGCCGTGAGCGAGGCTGGCCCGCGGTCGTTGCCGTAGTAGTACACATTAA
Organism: Adhaeribacter sp.; assembly: GCF_057359045.1. Taxonomy (NCBI): domain Bacteria; kingdom Pseudomonadati; phylum Bacteroidota; class Cytophagia; order Cytophagales; family Hymenobacteraceae; genus Adhaeribacter; species Adhaeribacter sp. Next base: position 27,593 of record NZ_JBMQUD010000025.1, on the reverse strand, counting down.
AGTTTTGGGTACTCAGATACTGCCATTTAAAACTTTTATATTGAATCCGGTTTTTACCGAAAGCGTCCGGTACCACCTGCCCCAGTACCCGGTTATGAAAGCCCAGCAGCAAGCAAGCCAATAGAACAAACAGGCTAGCCTTTGGCGACTTGTAAACTTGTATCATGTTATTGTTTAGTAATGCTTTTGGTATAACGTAATATATCTAAAAATATTTATTTCCGGAAGTATTTCTTCTTGCTGGGTTAATACGCGCATAAAATGGTTTGCCAGGTAAGGTGCCATCATAACACCTTTTGATCCCATGCCGTTAAATATACGAATTCGTGCATGTTTTGGATGGGTACCTATTAAAGGCCGCCGGTCCCGTACAGCCGGCCGGATACCCGCCGTATGTTCCTCTACGGTAAAAGGCACTTTTAAAACATCTTTAATTTTACCCGTAAGTTCCTCTAAACCAGCTACCGTTGGTTCTTCGTCTACGGTTCGCCAGTTATACGTAGCTCCTACGCGTAAGTAGGCATTTTCTTTGGGTAAAACATACACGCCTTTGTTGTAAATAAATTCGGTATCTAAAGGTTCGGTGGTTTTAATTTTTAATACTTCGCCTTTGTTTAAAGAAAAGGGTAACCAGCTAAAATAAGGATTTTGGGTAGCCCGGTAACCTTCGCAGAATATAATATTTTGGGCAACCACATTTTTGTACGTTACCTGGTTCTCGGTTACCTGTAATTCGTTAAAATCGAAAGGTTCAGACCACAACTCGCCGTTTTGTAACCGGAGTTGGCGCAGGGTTTCTAATAACAAGGGCACCTCTACGTAACCGCCATGATTAATTAAAATGCCCCCCTGCTCTTGGTTAATAGTAGGCGAAGCTGGTAAATGCGTAAAAACACGCTGAATAAAATCGCCGTAAATGGTGCCGGCACTTTTTCCCATCCAGTTGTTTTGCTCTTCTACAGATGAAAACAGTTTTAAAATTGGCTTTGAAAAAAAAAGTTTGGCACCCGTGGTGGCTTCTATATTTTGGTAAAAAATTTCGGCAAAAGGTACCAGCGTATCGGCCAGCCAGGACTTGGCAAATCGTTTACCCGCCAGCGGATTTATTAAGCCGGCGGCTACTTTAGAAGCGGTAAATGGCTGAGGCGCATCTATTACCAGCACTTTAAAGCCATGGGCAACCAATGTGTGCGCCATAATGCTGCCGGCCAAACCGTGCCCTACCAGAAGAAAATCGTAAATCATGCGGGTAATTTAACGTAAGTATCTTCTAAATTCTTAATTTAAAACCAGATATTTGCCTTAAAGTTATTTTTTCGTACCGTTTATGATTGTTAGTAGTTTCACGTTTAATCCTTTTTCTGAAAACACTTACCTGCTCCACGACGAAACCGGCGAGTGTGTGGTAATAGACCCGGGTTGCTACGAACCGCAGGAAAAAGCCGAACTCACCAATTTTATTGCCGAAAATAAATTAAAAGTAGTGCAGCTACTCAATACCCACTGCCACATCGATCATGTGTTTGGGAATAAATTTATCCAGGATAAATACCAGGTACCGTTTTTAATTCACGAAGCCGATTTACCCACGCTGCAAGCCGTGCCGGTATATGCCCCCGCTTATGGTTTTCCGGTGTACGAACCAGCAATGCCCACCGGCTTTTTAATACCCGGCGGAAAAATAACATTTGGCAATACCGAACTGAATATTTTATTTACGCCGGGTCATGCGCCAGGCCACGTGGTTTTCTATAACGAAGCGGATCAAATTTGTATGGGCGGCGATGTGCTGTTTCAGCGCAGCATTGGCCGCACCGATTTGCCCGGCGGCAACTTCGATACTTTAATCCAAAGCATCCGCAGCCAGTTATTTACTCTCCCCGACAGCGTACAGGTATATCCGGGACATGGGCCCAGTACCACTATTGGTGAAGAAAAAAAGTTTAACCCGTTTTTGCGGTAATCTGTTGCCTGGTAGCCGTACCACACGCTATATGAAAAAAGCCATTCCTAATTTTATTACCTGCCTTAATCTTTTTACGGGCTGTGTAGCTGTATTTATTGCTTTTCAGGGAAACTTAGCTTTTGCGGCTTACCTGGTGGGAGTGGCCGCCGTGTTCGATTTTCTGGATGGGATGATAGCCCGTGTACTGCACGCTTATTCTGAAATTGGCAAACAGCTGGATTCCCTGGCCGATATGGTTTCGTTTGGCTTTTTACCGGGCGTTATTATGTTTCAGTTAATGAAGCAAAGCGCCATGGCCGACCCGAACACCAGTTTGCTGGAAGCCGAAATATTCCCGTTCTCGGCCTTTATCATTGTTATTTTTTCGGCTTTGCGTTTAGCTAAATTCAACATCGATACACGGCAAACCTCGTCGTTTATTGGCTTGCCTACCCCGGCCAACACCTTGTTTATTTCTTCGCTACCTTTAATATTAGCCGCCGACCAGTATAACTTAGGTCATTATTTCATGAACCAGTACGTGCTGTTGGGCCTATCGGTGGTGCTATGCTTTATGTTGGTGGCCGAAATTCCTTTGTTTGCTTTAAAATTCAAGAACTTAACCTGGAAAGATAACAGCATCCGGTTTATTTTTTTGTTATTGGCTATTCCTTTGCTGTTTATCCTTAAATTTGCGGCCATTCCGGTAATAATATTTTTATACGTATTATTATCGGCTTTTTCCCGACCAAAACAAACCATATAAATACCTTATGAAATTTACTGCCGAAATAGATATTATGCCCCGTCCGGAATTGCTGGACCCGCAAGGTAAAGCTGTAATGCTGGGTTTAGAGCACCTGGGCCTGGAGCGGGTAGCCGATGTACGGATTGGTAAACACATTCGTCTGAACCTGGAAGCCGAATCGGAAGAAGTAGCACAAGAAAAAGTAGAACAAGCCTGCAAAAAACTTTTGGCTAACCTTATTATGGAGTCTTACTCTTACCAATTAAGCCCAGCCGAATAATATTTTGCAAAAACAATATTTTTTATTGGCAGTAGTTATATTTTTATAGCCATTAAGTCATTACCCGTTAACCTTGTGTTAAATAAAATACAAGGTTACGGGTTTACTGCCGTTATTATGCGCAAAATATTTACGGTTTGCCTGGTTCTTATTTGTTTAGGCTTAAGGTACCAGCCCGTAACGGCGCAAACGGCTGCTACTATCTCTAAATTAAGTACGGGTACCTGGTTTAAAATTGGTATCACCCAATCGGGCATTTATAAACTCGATGCCGCTTTTTTAAAATCTGCCGGCCTGGCTCCGGCGCAAATAAACCCGCAACACCTGCAAATATTTGGCAACGGTGGCGGTATGCTGCCCCAGCCCAACAACACTCCCCGCCCCGACGATTTACTTCAGAATGCTATTTGGGTAGCCGGCGAAGCCGGTGGCAAATTTGATACCCAGGATTATATTCTCTTTTACGGACAAGGCCCCCACCGCTGGCAATACCAAACCGCTAACCAGCGCTTTAAGCACGAATTTAATATTTACACCGATACGGCTTATTATTTTATAACGGTAGGTACTGGGCCCGGTAAGCGCGTAAAAACAAAGCCCGAGATAATAACAGCCGCTGCCCAAACCATAACCACTTACACCGAGCACCAGTTTCTGGAGCAGGATATTCATAAACCATTGCCCTCGGGCCGGGAGTGGTACGGCGATGTATTTAATTCTTTAACCCTTACCCGCCAGTATAATTTCCCGGCCGCGAACCTGGTGCCCGGCAGTACAATTACCATTGGTTCGGCGGTTATGGCCAGTTCGGCCACAAACAGCCAGTTTACCCTTAAAACCGATAATGCAACCGTAGGCACCCACCTTATAAACGGCCAGGGTTCGCACAATTACCACACCGTAGGCGAAGAAAACCTGGCATATTTTAGCCTGAAAAACCCATTATTACCGGGGCAGAATAATTTGGCACTCAGCCTACATTATAACCAAATGGGCAACAGCGCCGCTGCCGGCTATTTAAATTATTTAGAAGTAATTACCGAACGTTACTTGCGGCTGACGGATAACCAAATAGCGTTTCGGACTTTAGAAAATATTGCTCAGGGGGCTATAACAGAGTTTAAAATCGAAAATATTACCCCCGAAACCCAGGTTTGGGATATAACCAATCCAGTAGCGCCTCAAATAGTACCTTTGCAAAAAACAGGTAATACGGCGCTGTTTAAAAGCCAAACCGATAGCTTGCGCGAATTTATTTCTTTTAACGGCAGTCATTTACTTAAGCCCGCCGCTATCCGGAAAATAAACAACCAGAACCTGCACGCCCTAAACCTGAGTGGCAACCTGGACTTTGTAATTATTACCCACCCTTTGTTTAAAGCGGCAGCCGAGCGCCTGGCCCAGCACCGGCGTACCCGCGACCAATTAAACGTAGCCGTTGTAACGATTAACGAAGTATACAACGAGTTTTCGTCGGGGGCGGCCGATGTAACCGCTATCCGGGATTTGATGCGTTTACTCTACCAGCGCAGCACTTCCTCGCAAGATGGCCGGCTGTATTTGCTGCTTTTCGGCGATGCTTCTTATGATTATAAATCGGAAGCCGGCAGCGCCAAAACCCGCACGCCCCATAACACTAATTTTGTACCGGTTTACCAGTCCCGGGAATCTTTAGACCCGCTGGCCAGTTTTTCGTCGGAAGATTATTATGGTTTATTAGATGCGCCGGAAGGATATTGGAGCGAAAATAATTTTAATGCTGCCGAATCGCTGGACATTGGGATTGGCCGGTTACCCGCTAAAACCTCTACAGAAGCCCAGGATTTGGTAAATAAAATTATCAGGTACGAAAGCCCCGACAGCCAGGGAAACTGGCGAAACCAGATTACTTTTTTAGCCGACGATGGCGACAATGCCGAACACCTGAACGATGCCGAAAGTTTGGCCGGCTACCTTACTGAAAACCAGCCGGCGTACCATATTCGTAAAATATACCTCGATTTATTTAAACAAACCTCCGTAACCAACGGGCAGCGGTCGCCGGAAACCAATGCGGCCCTAAAACAAACCATCGACCAGGGTACTTTGCTTTTAAATTATACCGGGCACGGCAACGAAGTGAGTCTGGCCCATGAGCAAATTTTAACTTTACCCGAAATAAACGACTGGCAAAACCAAAACCGTTTGTTTTTTATGCTTACCGCTACCTGCGAGTTTGGCCGCTACGACGATCCCCGGCGGCGCTCCGGCGCCGAAGCAGCCTTGCTAAACCCTAAAGGCGGGGCTATTGGTTTACTCACTACCACCCGCCCGGTATTTGCCAGCCACAACCGCGTACTCAACCGTAATTTCTTTACCTTAGCCTTTACGCCTACCAACGGCAAAATGCCACGTCTCGGCGAAATATACCGCCAGACCAAGAACAAAAGCCAGGCCCAGGCCAATAACCGCAACTTTACATTACTCGCCGACCCCACCTTGCGCCTGGCCTACCCACAATTACAAGCCAATATTACCCATCTAAATAACGCGCCCTTAAACCCAACTGCCCCCGACACCTTAAAAGCCTTAGAAAAAATCACCTTAAATGGTAGTATTAGCAACCAAACCGGTTTAGCCAGCAGTTTTAACGGAGCGGTAAAAATTACCCTTTTCGAAAAACCAGTTTCTAAAAAAACCTTCGGCGACGAGAGTAACGGCAATATAGATAATAGCCGCGAAGTACAGGTGCAGGAAAATATCATTTATAACGGCACGGCTACAGTTAAAAACGGCATTTTTACCAGCACCTTTGTTTTACCTAAAAACATCTCGGGACAGGCCAACCCTGGTAAAATTAGTTTGTACGCTTACAGCCCTACTACCGATGCCCATGGCGCTAATACCCGTTTGTTGATTGGCGGCGCTGCCAAAGCTCCTATTCCTGATACTACGCCGCCACAAATAAAGCTTTATTTAAACGACCAAACGTTTGTACCGGGCGGCCTAACCAACGAAACCCCGCAACTCCTGGCTCTTTTATCTGATTCAAGCGGCATTAACACCAGCACTACCCAAAGCGGCCACGAAATTATTGCTACCCTGGACCAAGACCCGACCCAAAACATTGTTTTAAATGCTTATTATACCACCGAACCCGATAATTACCAGGCCGGCAAGGTAATTTATACGTTACCGTCTTTAGCGCCGGGAAAACATACGCTTTCTCTTACTGCCTGGGATACCCATAACAATGCGGCCGAAGCCAGTATAGATTTTCTGGTGTTACCAGCAGGAAAATTTGTGCTGCAAAATACTTTTAATTCGCCTAACCCGTTTTTAAATAATACCGTTTTTAATTTTAGCCATAACCTGGCCGGCGACGACATAAATATTCAAATTCAGGTTTTTAACACCAGCGGGCACTTGGTTAAAACCATAACAACCGAACGGCCGGCCGCAAAAAACCGTATTTCTGATATAACCTGGAACGGCAAAGATAACTTTAACCGCCCTTTGGCTCCAGGTTTATACCTGTACCGCATTGTGGTACAATCCGTGCAACGTGGAATTTCAACTGAAAGTGTTAATAAATTAATTATATTAAACTAATATTCATATATTTACGGCCAATTAGTAAAACCTCTATGAAATCCACTTTATTTAAGGCCCCAAGCCAGTCTTTTATTATTTTATTACTGCTTTTGGCAAGTTTTAATTTTGCACAGGGGCAAAATCAAAGTCCGATTGGGCGCGAAAGTATTTCAACCATTACCACCGCCGTTCCTATCTTAACCGTAGCCCGCGATGCCCGCTCGGCGGCTCTGGGCGACGCCGGCGTTGCGATAACCCCGGATGCCAATGCGGCCTATTGGAACCCAGCTAAATTAGGCTTTGTAACCGACGATTTTAGCATTGGCCTTTCGTATTCGCCGTGGTTGCGCAACATTATCAACGATATGTCTTTATCGTATTTGTCGGGTTATAAAAAAGTAAGCCAACGGTCTGCTTTTGCGGCTTCTTTACTTTATTTCGATTTAGGAGAAATTCAGTTTACCGATGACCAAGGCCGGGAATTAAATAACTTCAACCCGAAAGAATATGCTTTTGATGTATCGTACGGCCAGCAGCTAAGCGAGAACTTTGGTTTAGGTATTTCGGCTCGTTTTATCCATTCCAATTTATCGGCCGGTATCAGCGACTCGCGTCCCGGCAACTCGGCAGCAGTAGATATAGGGGCCTATTATACCAAAGACCTTAACTTAGGTGCCCGCGAATATAATTTATCTTTTGGTGCAAACTTATCTAACCTGGGAGCCAAAATTGCTTATACCGATGCCAACCGGAAAGACTTTTTACCTACCAATTTAAGACTGGGTACGGCTTTAACCATGCACCTGGACCCGTATAATAAATTTACGTTGGCTATAGATGGCAATAAATTACTCGTACCATCGGTAAATGATTCGGAAAATATTAGTGTACCGCGGGCATTATTTAGTTCTTTTGGCGATGCGCCCAACGGGTTTAAAGAAGAGATGCAGGAAGTTGCCCTTTCTACTGGTTTAGAATATTGGTATAACGATGTATTTGCTGCCCGCACCGGTTATTTTTATGAAAGCCCCAATAAAGGCGACCGTCATTATTTAAGTTTAGGTATAGGTATGCGTTACCAGAAGTTTGGTTTAGATGTGGCCTATCTGGTACCTAATTCGCGTAATAACCCGCTGGCCCAAACCGCCCGCTTTACTTTATTTTTAAAAATTAACCAAGACGAAGAATAACCGGCACCCGGAATTTATGTTGGATAGATTAGTTGCTCCTGCCGTTCAAAAAATAGCATCAATACAATTACCAGTTGCCGAAGTTACAGCCTTGCCCCACGGGGCAAGGCTTCATGTTTTATACAATGCCAGCCAACCGGTAATTAAACTCGAAATTGTTTTTAAAGCTGGTAAATGGTACGAACCCGCTCCCGGCTTATCGTATTTTACTTCTAAATTATTACTGGAGGGTACGGTAAATTACACGGCTCAGCAAATTGCCGATTTAATAGCCTTTTACGGTGCTTCGCTGGAATGCAACCAAGGTTTCGACCGGGCCACTTTAACGCTGTACTGCTTAGCCAAACACTTGGGTAATATTTTGCCCATTCTGCAAGACATTTTAACACAACCCACTTTCCCCGAAAGCGAGTTTCAACTGTTAAAAACCAGAACCCTACAAAATATTGCCATTGAAAAGCAGCGGAACACCTACCTGGCTACCAAACGTTTAACCGAAAGCATTTACGGTTCCCAGAAAGCGTACATTGCCGGCCTCAGTGAAGCCGAAATACAAAGCGTTACGTTACCCCAGATCCAGGATTTCTTTAGAAGCAACTTTACCCTGGCCGAAAGCGAAATATTTTTATCCGGTGCTACCGATGAGGTTTCTATTCAACAATTGATTGCGGTTTTGAACCAGGTAACCTCTGGTCAGCAGATAAATTTAATTGCACCGGCACCTTTGGTGTATACGCCGCAGGAACATTACCTCGAACGTCCCGATCAGATCCAAACAACCATCCGGATTGGTTGCCCCTGGCCGCTCATGTCCGACGAAAATTTCTCGCAATTATTACTCCTGAACAAAATATTAGGCGGTTATTTTGGCTCGCGCTTAATGAAAAATATTCGGGAAGATAAAGGATATACCTATGGTATTTTCTCCACCGTTTCAGCAAAAGAACACGCCACCTTATTTTACATTGGCACCGATGTAAACTACGAGAACTCCGGCAAAACTGTAACCGAAATCCTGAAGGAAATAAGCATTTTACAAAACGAACAAATACCGGAGCAGGAATTGGATACGGTTAAAAATTATACCATTGGCAAATTTATTAACGATACCAGCAATATTTTTGACCAGGTAGATAAGTACAAATCACTCATTCTGCATAATTTACCAATTAATTATTACTCTGATTACCTAAACCATATTGCCAACGCCCAAGCAGCCCACTTACAGGAACTGGCCCAACAATATTTACAACCCACGTTCCTAACCAAGGTACTAGCCGGCAAGGAGACCCGCAGTTAACCTGCATTCAGGCAAATATTTATTTATGGTTGGCTTAGATTTTATGCTTCTGGCTGATTGGTAAAACGAATAAATATATTTAGTATTTACCGATGCGTTAATGCCTTAAATAAAGCAATAATACACAGGTTTGCGGCTAATAAATATTCAGGTAAAATTACCTTTAGAAATATTGCTAGCGGCTACTAAATACGTACCCCGAGGCGGTATTCAATTATATCTGCTTTGATCAGGTCATGTAATTTAAGGCTACCCGAAACAAAAATATTTTTATGGAATTGCCATTTGGCTTCTAACCGCTGAAAAACGCCGGCATCGGCTTTGTATGGGCGGTAAAAATAATAACCTACCTGGGTACCAAAAGCCAGATTACCAAAGTTCAGGTCGTGGCCACCGGTTAAGGCAAAGCGCCGGATGTCGGGGGTAGTACCGGCCGGTACCCGCGGGTCCCAGGCGCGGCGGGCAAACAACGACGGGTCGTAAAAACCTTCCAACGCCAGCAGCAACGTACTTTTGTGGTTTAAACGGTACAAACCACCTAAAGCCACCGCATTAACCGTATATTTAACCGTATCAAACTCGGCGCGTTGCTTTACCCCTACACTACTGCTTATAAACAAATAAGTGCGTTGTGGTATAGCACTTTCGGCCTTAGGGCGGGCAAGCGGTTGGGGTAAAGTATTGTACTGTACACCTAAAGTAGCCGTGCCAATATTGATACCCATGTTTGGTTTAGAATCGCCCCCGTTTGAGTAATGATTAAGCCCTACGGCCGCCAACAAACCTACTCGGCTACTTATTTGGCGGGTATACTCGAGCCGGGTCTGAATAACGGCATTAAAATTATTGCTGATAACATTGTTGGCCGGGTTTTCCTGTAAATTATAATTATTGGTAAAATAAGCCAGACCGGTGCCAAACCTAAAATATAAACTGCTGTGGGCGGTGTGTTTTACCGGTAAGCTTATATAGGGGCTAAGGGCAAAAGACTGCCCCAATATTATATTCTGGTAATTAAAGTAAGTAAAAGATAACCCAAAGCGCGGATAGCGATACAAATGCTGCCAGTATTTTTCGCCGAGCGTTTGCTTTTGCAGGTTAATTTCAATCCCTACCGGATTTGTTCCGGCCAAATGTTTTATTTTGGGGGTGTGCACCAACACCGTTCCGCTTTGCCAGGCAGCTCCGGCCAGATAAGCAGGTCGGCTCTGCCCGTTTACAGTTCCGGTATAAGTCAGCCCCAGCATACCAACCAGCAAAAAACGCTTATAAAAGTTAACCAATCGGCTACCCATTCTTAAAATATATATGGCACAAATCTAAAACAATCCGGTGGTTAAACAATTATGCTTTATACTGGCATGATTTTGGAAGTATTTATAATATAAAATATTAATTATTTAGATAAAATATTCTTATTCTTACTTAAACTACTTTTAACCTGGCGTTTAACCAAGCTGGCTTAAATTAGTTTTGTACAAATATATTAAACAATAACAAACTTAAATTGTTTAATAAGTATATGAAAGCTTTAAGATAATGTTTTGGGTTGATTTAGCACCCCAACAGAATTGTTTTATGTTGTTTTTTAAGCGTTTAGTTTATTTTTTTACAGACATAACAACCCTACATAAATTAACTGGTAAAATAATTTAATAGCTAAATCTTACTTTTACTGCAACATTATTTCTAAGATACGTATAGATGCCAAGATTACACAATGTAATTATAATCCAAATTGGGTTAAACTCTCGTTCTTTATTATTTTTTTGTTAAGCATGAAAAATCTAATTATAAAATACTGGAATCACTTGGCTGGTTTGCAAGTGGGAATATCGTTCGAAAACATTTTGATTGACAATATAAAAGACCTAATCGTTACGGGTAGGCACCTGGGATTAAAACCCCAGTTAAGCTTATGCCGGGTATCATAATTAAACTTAATCTGCAACAAAACTAAGTTTAAAGAGTATTATGGCACGAGGTAATGCCAAATACATTTAAGATTTTTGTCTCACAATTTATTACATACAATTACCTTTTAAAAACTATGAAAAAGTTAGTATTACTATTAATTGCTGGGTTTAGCTTCACTTTCGCACAAGTAGCACAAGCCCAAAGAATTGGAATTAAAGCCGGTGTTAACTACTCTAACCTGGCCGGCGATTTAAGCTCTGAAGCCCAAAACGAAAACAAATTGGGTTTTGTAGGGGGTATTGCTACCAGCATACCTTTGGTAGGCGATGGTTTCCTGTCGCTTGCACCGGAATTACTTTACTCGCAAAAAGGTTACAAATACAAAGACGAAGCATTTACCGTGGGTAACAATACCATGAAGTACACAGGTAAAGTAGATTTTAGCTATTTAGATTTACCGGTTCTTTTAAAAGTAAATGCCAGTGGTTTGGTATTTGAGGGCGGACCAGTTGCTTCTTATTTACTCAGCGTGAAAGACCGTTCTAAGGTTATCATGAACGACATGGAGCAAAACAATGTAAGCAAACTTGACCGCGATTCTTTTGGTAGCAAGTTAGAAGTTGGTTATGCCGCTGGCGTTGGTTACATGACACCAGGTGGCTTTAGCTTAGGTTTGCGTTACAATGGTAACTTTAGCAAATTAGCCGACGATAACGATGGCGGCAGTTTAAGAAACACCCGTCATTCTTTATTCCAGGCTACCGTAGGTTACTTATTGGGCAGCAAATAATTTGAATTAACAAGCATAAAAAAAGCCGGACAGTCATAAACTGTCCGGCTTTTTTTATGCCCAATTTTTTATTTATGCATTTCGGCTAAATATTTAAAGAAATACGGGATGGTTTCTATGCCTTTCAGGAAATTAAAAATCCCGTAATGTTCGTTCGGCGAATGAATAGCATCAGAGTCGAGGCCAAAACCCATCAATACCGAATCAATACCTAGCTCGGCCTTAAACATGGCTACAATAGGTATGCTGCCGCCACTGCGTACCGGAATAGGCTTTTTACCAAACGTTTTTTCAAATGCCCGGCTAGCTGCTTGGTATGCCACTGAATTGGTTGGAGTAACTACGGGTTCGCCGCCGTGGTGCGGCCGCACTACCACTTTTACACTGGGCGGCGCTATGCGCTCAAAATGCTGGGTAAACTTTTCGGTAATTTCTTCGGAGGTTTGGTTGGGTACCAAACGCATCGATATTTTGGCAAAAGCTTTAGAAGCAATTACGGTTTTAGCGCCTTCGCCAATATAACCACCCCAAATGCCATTAACATCTAAAGTAGGCCGGATAGAATTACGTTCGTTGGTGCTGTAACCGGCTTCGCCGTGTACATCGCCCAAATCAAGTTCTTTTTTATAAGCTTCCAGGTTAAAAGGAGCTTTGGCCATTTCGGCCCGTTCTTCGGCGCTTAACTCTTCTACATTTTCGTAAAAACCGGGTATGGTAATGTGGTTGTTTTCGTCGTGCAAAGAGGCAATCATCTGGCACAAAATATTAATAGGGTTGGCCACAGCCCCACCGTATAAACCAGAATGTAAATCGCGATTGGGGCCGGTAACTTCTACCTCCAGGTAACTCAGTCCCCGCAAGCCCGTGGTTATAGAAGGAATGTCGTTGGCAATAATACCGGTATCCGAAATCACAATTACATCGGCCTGCAGCTTTTCTTTATTCTGATTTACAAATATGCCCAGGTTATTCGAGCCGATTTCTTCTTCGCCTTCGATCATGAATTTAACGTTGCAGGCCAGTTCTTGCTGCTGCATCATTATTTCAAAAGCCTTTATATGCATATATACCTGCCCTTTGTCGTCGCAGGCGCCGCGGGCATAAATTTTTTCGTCTTTTATTACCGGCTCAAACGGCGGCGAATGCCAAAGCTCATACGGGTCGGCGGGTTGTACATCGTAGTGGCCGTAAGCCAATACGGTAGGCAAAGCCGGATCAATTATTTTTTCGCCGTATACAATAGGGTTACCGGCAGTTTCGCACAATTCTACGTTATCGGCCCCGGCTTCACGCAGTTTCTGGGCAATAAATTCGGCAGCTTGCCGTACGTCGCCTTTAAATTTGGGATCGGCACTTACCGACGGAATGCGCAGCAACTGCAACAACTCGTCGATAAACCGATCTTTATTTTCCTGGAGGTAATTATTCATGCTTCAAGTAATGTGTTTAGCTTAATGAATTAGTATTTATTTCTGTTACCAAGTTTAACACGAGGCAAAATATATTTTGGAAATCAACGCTGGATTTATTTACTTTTTATCCCAAATAAGTTGGCTTTACTTTCCTGGCCTTGTAGCAGGCGGTTAATATTTTTTTTGTGGGTAAAAACCACCATTACCGAGAGCAGAATCCCAAAAACCAGCAGCAGAGGCTCATCGGGTTTAAACTGGGGAACCACCAGGAGTAACACCGGAAATGCCAAAGCGGCAATCATAGAACCCAAAGAAACGTATTTAGATATTAGCAGTACAATTATAAAAATGCCGAGGCAAATAAGGGCCGCTTGCAGGTGCACCGCCAGTACCATACCCATGAGCGTAGCCACACCTTTGCCCCCCTTAAAGCCTGCATAAACCGGAAATATATGCCCTACTACCGCCAAAGCTCCCATTATTAGTTTAAACATGATCAGCTTTTCGGCGGGAATTAGTTCTTGCATTACCAGCACATTGGCCAACGAAGTAGCCGCCCAACCCTTAAACACATCGAATAATAAAACAAAGGTGCCGGCCTTTTTGCCCAACACCCGAAAGGTATTCGTAGCACCGGCATTACCGCTACCATGTTGCCGCACATCTATGCCAAAGAATTTTTGGCCTACCCAAACCGCCGTAGGAATGGCCCCAATTAAATAGGCAGCTAACAGAAAAATTGCGATAAGCAGAATATTCATAATAGTAAGCAGGTGTGTATATGGTTAATTAACGAAATTTAACCGGACAGGTAATATTCTAAAGCGAAAACTTATTTCAAATATATAGAAATACTAGCCTATGCGCCAAATTAAGGTAAACAGGATGGCTAATGGAAATAACTGTAGAACCTAAGTTCTGACTACCATTACCTGTTTATTTAGCAGATAAACAAGCCGCTGGCTAAAACGAATATTTAAGTTTTGTGAAGTAATATTTTGTAATGACGGCGGGATACAAACTTTACAATTAATATTTTTATTCAGGCTGCGGATACAGGTAAAATATTCCTTTTCGGATAAAAAGATATCATCTACATAAGCCCATGCTCATTGCTGCTTAATTTGATTATTGGGAAAGCTAATATTCTCACTGAAAATATTACTAATTGAAAATAAGAAAGCCACTCCGGGAGTGGCTTTCTTATATGTTTTAACTGATTACTGCTTAATTCATATCGGGTAGCAGTTCTTCTTCTTTACCCTTTTTAGCTTTCTTCTTTTTCTTAGCATCATCAGTTGTGCCGGGTAAGTTTACATCGCTTTCTGCCTTTTGGGGTTTAGCCGGGTTTGCTGCCGGTAAGTCGGTTTCTTCGGCTTTAGGAGCTTTTTCTTTTTTCTTTTTCTTACTGCCGCTGTCTTCCATAAAATCGAAATTACCGGTTTTCTGCGGTGCGCTGCTGGCTCCTCCCGCCGATAATAGCGGGTCGTGTTTGCTGGTAGCCAAATACGTTTTACGGTAATTGTTTACAAAAGCCGTTTTGTCCATTTCTTCGCCGGTAAGCATGCCGCTATTGCGTTTAGAAGCCACTAAGTTGTTAAATTTATCATCCGACGAGGCTACGGTTAACATGTTGTTTTCGTAGTTAAAATAATACCAGGCCTCGGGGTTAGCTTGTATATAAAGCGTTACAATATCGGCTTCTGGGCCACGCTTAATTTCGAGGTAACCGGGTACCTGGGCATTAATATCCTTTTTCAGAACATTAGCCAGGCTTAACCGGTTTTTGCTGTACCAGGCCTTGGTAGAATCGGACCAACGCAATTCGGCGGCATTAAACACCACTAACTTCTGGAATTTAGAGGAGAATACCGGCAAAGGCGTATAGTTAGACCGGTCGGCGTAAGCTTTGGCCTCTTTACCCGGCACAAACTGCGCCAGCTTATACAACAAGGCACTGTTGTCGGTGATGGCTTCAGGAGCGCCGCCTAAATTATCGGCTAACACGTTGCCCATTTGCACCAGGGCCGCTTCTGGTATACCTAGGTCTAAAGCCAGGAAAGCATCGAGGGTAAATAAACGGGCCGTAGGTTTGGCTACCGCAGTACCCGAGGCAGTTAATCCAAAGTTTTTGGCTGTAGGTAACAGCAGGTTCAGCTTGCCTTCGTACCGCGATATACCCGTAGAGTCGTTAAAAGTCATCATGTTACCCGTGATATCTTCGCCGGCCAGGCGGCTTTCTTTACCCAGTTTATATTCTTTTTTGCTTTTGTTGTACGCCAGCAAACCTTCTACATCAAATATATCCAGGTCGGTATCATCTTTTTTCTTCGATACAAAGGTGTTGTAAACTTTATTGTCGGCAGTAGCAATATGCAAACCGGTTTTCAGCGGGGTACCGTCGGCGGCTTTAGGCGCTTCAATATTAATCTGTACTTCGGCCGGATTAACCGTAGCCTGGTACGGGAACCAATCGGAGCCGCCTTCCTGGCCACTAAAACCTAATTTAACAAAACCATTAAAGTTCCAGAATTGCCGGTTAGAGCTCATGGCAACCTCGCCTTTGTACTGCACGCCGGGCGTTATTATAAATTTATCGGTTTCCTTAATGGTGGCTACGGCTTCGGTATGCGGTAAATCGTCTACGGCTACTTCTTCGGTTTTCCGGAACAGGCGCAACCGCTCCCGCTTACCGGCAGCCCCTTCGGTGTTCATCGCCAGCAAAGTAGAATCGGGCCGGGCTTCATCGGTTTTAATCGGGTTTGCTTTGCGTTTTTTCCGGTTACCGGCCGTGGCTTCGGTAGCCATATCCGAGTCGGCGGCTACTGGTGGTTCAGCGGCAGTATCGGCTTTAACTTTTTTGTTTTGCGAAGCTAATTTTACTTTTTTAAATCGGCTACCTTTTTTTAGCGGGGCCACGTTGGTGGCGGTGCTATCATCTTCGGGTAATATTTCGGTATTAATGCCGCCCGGTATGGTGGTCGTATCGTTTCTATTGGCCATGGCCAGCAATTCTGGTTTAGGCAAAGCTTTTACTTTATCCATGTTTTTCATGGTAAACTTGCCAAACTTCACGGCAAACGTATCGGCCAAGGCATTAACGTAATTGGCATTGGCATAGCCCCGGTAGTTTAACCTGGAAATAATATCTACCTCGCCTTTATACATTTGGTGATACCGGTTTAGGGTATCACTCACAATGGTTGCGCGTTGTAAAGTTTTAATATCCGCGTTTTCGGCAATATACACCCGGCCACTATCTGGTACAATATGGGCATCGGCGGCGGCAATGTAAGGTACGCCACCAATATTCAGGGTATTTTTACCAATATCGTAAGTGGCGCTTTTGGCTTTAAATTTCAGGTTTTCGTGCGATGGCCTAACCGAAACAAAATACGCGTGCCCCCCGGCGCCGGCTTTACCTTCCGGCTCGTTCATGGTAACTATTTTTTTGTTTACATCCCATTTACCCCCGCTAAGCGAGGTTTTAAACTGCGCGTTCGGGAAATCGGTACTGGCGGCACCTGCCTGCTCCGGCGAAAAATTAGCGAAGCCTTTGGTTACATCAAACTCCAGAAACACATCCGATGCCCGTAAAGCCGGCTTACCGGCAGTTTTAGATTTAATATCCAGGGTTGCTTTATTGGCTTTAAAGCTATCTTTGGCAAAAGCCAGGTTCGGCGACCGGATAAACCCATCGGTGCCTTCTACGGTACCATCGCCGTAAAAACCGGTTGGCGTAATAATAGCCATACCCCGGTAAGAATATTTATTCTGGTAAAGCATAAAGGGCTCCGATACCGTACTGATGTTCATGGTATCTTTTTTGGGCAACCACTCCAGCACGTATTTATTAAAGGTACCGCCCATGTAATACGCACTGCCAATGGTAGCCTCTTTAATAGTGGCCTCGGTACCCAAGGTATGTACCTTATCTAAGTAAAACGTAAAAGCATTTGATTTTAAGCGGGTGGTTAAATATTCTACTTCGCCCTGCCCCTGCAAACCTTTTTTGGTCATGGTGAGCTTGTTGTAAAATTTACCTTTACCGCCGTAAGCGGCTAAACCGCCTTTGGGTACGGTGTAGGCAAAGCCCAACGACTGATCATCCATAACAGATAATTGGGTTTCGAATGGGGGAAAAATACCGCCGGAGTAAAACTTGCCTTTAAACCCAACAGCGCCGGGCAACGTGCTGTTCAGGCTATCCATTTTAAAAGGCGGAATGGCAAAGTAAACGGTGGTATCGTAAGCGCCACCCAATATTTCGGGTTTATTAAAATACACGTAAGCACCCGAAGTAGCATCGAACGACGGATAATTGCCGTACTTTTTGCGCCCCGATTTATTATCGGCTTTATTTAAATAAAGTACTCCCGACGATCTGGTAATGCTGTTGCTGCTAAATCCGTCTTCTTCCAATGCTTTGGCTCCTTTTTTAGGCTTATTCTTAACAATAAAAGCAATGGTATCAATCTTTGCCATATCAATAAGAAAATCGTTGTACTTAAAGGTAAATTTAGAGCCCCGGAACCGGAATTTAGATGCTACCACTACCCCGTTAAATTTTATATCGCGGTTTTTTAGTACCCGTACCTGGTTACTATCGGGTTGCGCGTAAACTGCTACCGAGTCGCCGGTAAAATAAAATTTATCGACGCCTCTTACAAGTAATTCATTTTTATTTAAATCGAGGGTAGCGTTTTTACCCGACGGAATCAACGATTTTAAGGTAATATAATCGTAATCTTTTTTACCCCGGGCCGATTTCATGTAATGATAGGCTTTTGCCTTTAGGGTAATTTCGCCGGTGGTGGCGTTGTAATTAAGAAAGTTTTGTTGCGCCAGCATACTGGCCGCAATGCGCAGCTCTTCTTCTTTTATTTTGGTGCTGGCCGTTAGGTCGTTTATATAAAAATTATTTGTGCGGCGCTTGTCGGCAAAATTGGCAAATACAATTAATGGATGAAAATCGGCGGTACCTTTTAGGTGCTCGTACCGGTCTTCGGTAAAATATTCTTTAGACGTTAAGCGCGCCGGCACTTCGTTTTTTGCCGTCAGGATCGAAAAGTTGAGATTAGGAGTAGGCAGTACCCAAGTCAGCATTTCGGCGTTAATTTCCATTTGGTGATGCGAGCTGTAAAACGGACTTATCTGTGATTGCTCGCTCCGGATAAGCGAAAGCCTTTTGGCAGGTTTGGAATATTTAAACCGCAAACCCGGATGAGCAATGGTATCTTGCTGGTTAAAAATAAATATAGCCGCTTTTTCAGAAGTAATTAAGCTATCCTGCAACTGAAAATTAGCCGAAGAAGCTTTAAATTTAGGTTTACCTTCGTGGCTAACCGTTATTTCGGAACCACTGCCGTCCAAGGCGGCCGCACTAATTTTATTACCAGCCATGGTAAACCCACCCACGTACTTTATGTTTTCGCCAATATTTTTGAGCTGGGCATTGTTGGTAAACGATATAAACTGCGGATAACCGGTGTCGCCGTTGGCTTTTTTGCGCACATTCCGGAAATCGAAAACACCTTCTACCGGTGCCTCCAGCACGGCTGGGTAAGTAAGGGTTACGCCTTCGGCCCGGAAAGCCGCTTTGCTGGTATCAAAACCAAATTTCTTGAGCGTAGCCGAAGCTTCGCCGTCGGCCTGGGCCCAGGTAAACTGGCCTTTCTTGCCTACGTAATAATTTTTAGCCAGCAGCACAGTGCCATCGGTGTTTTTCAACGACAAAGAATCGGGTCCGGTAATAAAAAACAACTCGGCATTCTGAATTTTTAAGGCGGGCCCGATTAAATCCGGAATACCACCACCCTTAGTACCAGACGTAGCAGTAGCTGGTGCCGGCGTAGTATCTTTAAAATCATCGTTCCAGATTACTTCATCAGCTTTAGGAGTTTTTTTCTCGGCAGCTTTGGGGGCCGGTGCGGCTTTTACGGGTGCTGGCTCTTCCTGTGGTTCGGTGCCGTCGAGGTAAGCAAACGAAAAATTGCCCCCTACTACCCGCAAGGTATTTTGAGGAGCTTTGTAAATTACTTTGGTATCGAGGAATAGATAAGAAGTATGAATAAATTTCTCGAATTCAGGCTGTTTATCCTGGGCTAAGCTTTTATCTACAACGGCTATAAACTGATCTAGCTCGGTGTTGCGTAATTTGTGAATATTAATACCGCTTACCAACGCCCCAAAAAAATTCTCGAAATGTGGCCGGGCCTTCATTTTTTTAGCCAGCATTTTCTGCGCAAGATCAATTACTTTGGCTTGCTGACTACTGGTCATTTGGTTAGAGCCCCAGACTTCTTCGAGGCGGGTGGCCACTTTTATGGCGTTCTCGTTTTTAGTAGGCGCCATCATGGTTTTTACATCCAGGATAAACTGGGCCGGCTCCTTGGCGAGTTTGTAAGTGGTTTGGGCTTGCGCTACCCCCGTAAAGCAAGCCATACATAACAAAAGAAGGTAAATTTGTTTCATAAAAGGGCAATAACTAATTTCTTTCAAAAACAACTGAAACCCAGTTGTTTTTCTCGCGCTCACTCACATACGTTAACCCGCAAGACTTGGCTTTTTCTACGATTAAATTTAAATCCTGGGTGTAAAATCCGCTCATAATTAATATTCCGTCTGGTGCTAAAACCTCACTATAAGCTGGCAAATCGGCCAGGAGTACATTGCGATTAATATTAGCCAGAATAATATTAAATGGTTCTTCGCCTTGTATCGCCGCTACATCGCCTAACCGGGCCTCAATGGTAGGGCAATCATTTAAGTCGGCATTTTCGCGGGCATTTTCTA
The DNA here is from genome assembly GCF_057359045.1 of Adhaeribacter sp. Classification (NCBI taxonomy): domain Bacteria; kingdom Pseudomonadati; phylum Bacteroidota; class Cytophagia; order Cytophagales; family Hymenobacteraceae; genus Adhaeribacter; species Adhaeribacter sp. The sequence goes on along the minus strand of NZ_JBMQUD010000025.1, from coordinate 7,643 downwards.
CGGTCCAGTCTTCAATGTCTACCGCCAACACTTCATTGGCACCTAACTTGCAAGCCATAATGGCCAGAATGGCCGTGCCGCAACCCATATCCAGCACCCGCTTACCCGTGTGGTTTACATTTAATTGGTTTTCGATCATGAGCGTGGTAGTTTCGTGATGGCCGGTACCAAACGACATTTTCGGGTTAATGACAATATCGTAAGGCAAGTCGGTCGGCTTGGGATGGAAAGAAGCCCGCACCGAACAGATACCTGCAATAACCAAAGGCTCAAAGTTTTTTTCCCATTCTTCGTTCCAGTTTTTCTGTTCAATATTTTCCAGTGTATAACCCAGTTCGCCCGCCATGGGGTGGTATTTCTGAATAACTTCCTGCAAGGCGGCTTCCGAAAACTGGTCTTCAGTTATGTAGGCGCACAGGCCGTTGTCGGTTTCCATAAAAGTATCGTAGCCCACCTGGCTTAATTCGGCCGTTAAAATATCGGTAAGGGCGGCAGGCGCATTTAAAGTAACTTGGATAAAATCCATATAAGGTTATTTTCTACAACCGGCCAATGTTCGCGCTTTCGTATAATAAATACTAAAATCGGCAAAGGCCCGGTTAGTGGTTACAAAAAAAACATGATCGGCAAAATTGCGGCTGGTAGTCAAATACCAGAGGCCAGGAGCGTCGGCAAATAATTTGTTACTTTCCTTAAAAACAAATAAATCGGCGTAGGTATCTTCGGGTTCTAAGTATACAATATACTTGGCGTAATTCTTTAGTTTGGGGTCGGTGGTAAGGTAAACCGAACCAAACATCCGGCAAATTTCCGGTTCGCGGGGAGCGAGCACCGGCAGCGAAGCAGTTGTTTTTACAACGGCTCCGGTAGGGCTGCCAAGGCCCCAAAAGAGAAAAAATATTGGCAAAAAGTAATACATTCCGGAAAAACTATTTTGTTACAGTACCTGAGCGGCTGCAATTGAATTGGAATAATCCCAATTACAACCGCTCTAAGGTACAAAATAACTAAATCCGGAACAAAAAATTATTATTTTTATGAGAAGGATTTAATAATATCAGTAAAATCGCGCGATTTTAAGGAAGCACCGCCAATCAGGCCGCCATCAATATCGGGTTGGGAGAACAATTCGCGGGCATTGCCAGGGTTGCAGCTACCGCCGTATAAAATGGTGGTGTTGGTTGCGGCCTCAGCATCGTAGTGGCGGGCAATCTGCTCCCGGATAAAAGCGTGCACTTCCTGGGCTTGCTGGCTGGTGGCCGTTTTGCCGGTACCAATGGCCCAAATGGGTTCGTAAGCAATTACCACCCGGGCAAATTCTTCGTTGCTTACGTGAAACAAACCTTCTTTCAACTGGGTCTCGATCACCTCAAAAGTTAAATCCTGCTCGCGCTGCTCTAAAGATTCGCCAATACAAAAAATTGGAATTAATCCAGTTTGGAGCGCCGCTTTTACTTTGGCCTCCAGCATTTGGTTATCTTCAAAATAATATTGCCGGCGCTCGCTGTGGCCCAATATTACGTACGCCACACCTACCGATTTAAGCATAGCCGCCGACACTTCGCCGGTATAGGCACCACTCTCTTTCTGGTGACAATTTTGCGCGCCAAGATGAATTTTATTTTGACCGGCAATGGCTTTGCTTACGCTACCCAGAAAAGGGAACGACGGACACAATACCACTTCGGCATCGTTATTAACTTCGTCGTTTACCATGTTTACAACTTCCGATACCAGCGCCTGCGCCTCCTCGAAAGTTTTATTCATTTTCCAGTTGCCGGCAACTATTTTCTTTCTCATAATTATATTACTGTATTTGGTTTATATTTTAACTGATACGTTATACGGCGTAAGATTAAGAATTTTGCCGGGGAAAGCCTAAAACTTGCGGTGGGATTTACCAAAATAGGCCCTATAGCATGAATTTTCAGATTGATTTACTTTAATGATTATAAACCCAATTTTAGTACCAAACGCCAGGTGTGGTGGGGTAAGATTATTTTCCTGCTGCTTGCTAAACGATAAGCAGAACCAATAACAGAAGATTACAGCGGCGTACTTTCTTAGCCATAACTCCAGACCATAAATACAAATATTTGTTCTAGCCCAATATTTTATTCAGATAGTAAAACCTTTTCGTCTCTGCTAAAAACAAGTAGGATTGAGCCGCTATTTTACCCCAGGGTTATTTAGCAGATTTGCCTTTTTGTAGTTCTTGCATAGCCTGGGCGTAACGTTTACCCAATTCCCGGCCAGAGGCGGCATTAAAATGGGTGTTATCGCCCATGTGCACCAACCCGGCGGCGCTTACTACTGCCGTGTTGGGTACGTTAGCCGGTAATTGGTTTAAAACCTGGTTCATGCTTTTAAAAGGCTCTTTAAAATACCCCAACTCGCCGGCTACAAAGGGCACATTAGGCACGTTCAGCTCTGTCCGGAACCGATTAATGAGATCGGCTAATCGAGCTAAATGGATCTTTTCTGACTCAGGATTGCTGTCGTTTTCGCCCTGGTGCCAGATAATGCCTTTTAAAACCCCGGTTTGCAAAGCGGCTTTGGTGCGCTCAATGGCCTCGTCGTAAGGATAGCCTTTGGTTTGGTCGTGATAACCACCTTTAACCCAGGCAGTAATAGAAGAGCCACCGTGCGCGGCCGGAATTAAGCCAATTCTGATTTTACCTTTTGCCTGCGCCAGCATTTCGCGGCCAAAGGCAAAGCCCGGTCCGGTACCCGGATTAGGTTTATCCCAGTGTAAAGGTTCCCGGGCGGGCTGCCAGGTTTTGTCTTTGGCAAATACCAGTAAATTGGGCACTGCCACTGTATCTATTCCTACTGATTTGGCCCGCCCGGCCATATTCGATTGCCCAGCGAGCAAATACAAATGGAAATTAGGGTCGGGCTTTTGGCTGACCTGCTTCTGTGGCACCTGACAGCTACCTAAAAAAATAAGAACCAAAAAGTAAAAGCTGTATTTCATAGTTGGCTAATTATTCCGGGAGAGTAAACCGGAGTTTGTAAAGATAAAAATCCTGGGTAATAAATTACTAGCTAAACTCTTAGTTGTAATTACTATTTAAGTACGCTTTCCTGAATTTAAAAAGTAACAGGCAAAAGGAAAGCTAACTTACGTTAGCTTTTCTTTTAAAAATCTGGCGGTATGGTTATTCTCCAGCTTTACCATTTCCTCTGGCGTGCCTTCAAATAATAAATGGCCGCCATTTACGCCTCCTTCGGGGCCCATGTCAATTATCCAGTCGGCGCATTTTACAATATCCATGTTGTGCTCAATAATAACCACGGAGTTGCCTTTATCAATTAAGGCGTTAATGGCCGTTAGCAACTTGCTGATGTCATGGAAGTGCAGACCGGTAGAAGGCTCGTCGAAAATAAACAAAATATTCTCGGAGTGAGCGGTGGCACCTTTGGTTAGGAACGAGGCCAGTTTTACCCGCTGCGCTTCGCCGCCGCTGAGCGTATTCGAAGACTGTCCTAAGCGGATGTAACCCAGCCCCACATCGTCGAGCGGTTTTAATTTTTCGGCTACTTTGGCGTGGTCTTTAAAAAAGTCGATGCTGTCGGCAATGGTCATGTCCAGTACCTCCGAGATGCTTTTGTCTTTGTATTTTACGTCCAGAATATCTTGTTTAAACTTTTGGCCGTGGCAGCTTTCGCAGGTCAAATAAATATCGGCCATAAACTGCATTTCTATTTTTACCTGGCCTTCGCCCTGGCAAACTTCGCAGCGGCCACCTTCAATATTAAACGAAAAGTGTGATGGTTTAAAACCACGGGCTTTGGCTAAGGGCTGGTCGGCAAAAAGCGTCCGGATGCTATCGTAGGCTTTTACGTAAGTAACCGGGTTAGACCGCGACGACTTGCCAATCGGGTTCTGGTCCACAAACTCCACGTGGGCTACTTGCCGGTAATCGCCTTGTATTTTATCGAATTTGCCGGTAACATCGGAGTGGCCGCCTAATATTTTGGTAAGCGCCGGGTGCAATATTTTTTTGACCAAAGTAGATTTACCGGAGCCGCTCACACCGGTTACCACCGTCAGGACATCCAAGGGAAACTTAACGCTTACGTTTTTAAGGTTATTCTCGCGGGCACCCATTATTTCAATGGCGTTGCGCCACTGGCGGCGTTGCTTAGGTACGGGCACCGCCAACTCGCCGCTTAAATATTTGCCGGTATAGGTTTGGGACGATTTTACCATATCGTCGTAAGAGCCCTGGAACATGAGGTTACCGCCACCCGAGCCGGCTTCCGGACCAATATCAATAATCTGGTCGGCAATCTCCATCATTTTTTCTTCGTGCTCTACCACAATTACGGTATTGCCCATTTGCTGCAACGTGCGTAAAACACCAATCAGTTGTTCGGCATCGCGGGGGTGCAACCCAATGCTGGGCTCGTCCAGAATATACATAGAGCCCACCAAAGCACTGCCCAACGAGGTGGCCAAATTAATACGCTGCGACTCGCCACCCGATAAAGTAGAAGATAAGCGATTTAACGTTAAATACCCCAAACCCACGCGCACCAAATAACTTAAGCGATTGGTAATTTCAATAGCTAAACGATCGGCTACGGCCTTTTCGTGGGCATCGAGTTGTAAGTTCTGGAAAAATTCTAAAACGCCCGTTACCGGCAACAGCAACAAATCGGTAATGCTTTTGCCGCTTATTTTTACGTAAGAGGCATCTTTGCGCAAACGCGTACCACGGCAATCGGGGCAGGTAGTGCGGCCGCGGTAGCGGCTTAGCATTACACGGTATTGTATTTTATGCGTTTGGGTTTGGATGTGCTCGAAAAATGCGTTTAACCCATCAAAATATTCGTTTCCGTTCCAGATAAGTTGCTGCTGTTCTTCGGAAAGTTCGTTAAAAGGCCGGTGAATTGGAAAATCGAAGCGAATGCCATTTTTAATTAAAGGCTTTTGCCACTCGCTCTGTTTTTCGGTACGCCACGGCGCAATGGCCCCTTCGTACACCGACAAACTTTTGTCCGGAATGACTAAATCTTCGTCGATGCCCAGCACGGTGCCAAAACCTTCGCAGCGCTGGCACGCGCCGTACGGGTTGTTAAAGCTGAAAAAGTTTACGTTGGGCTCTTCAAACACCATTCCGTCCAGCTCAAACTTATCCGAAAACACCCTTACTTCTTCGCCCAGATGCACGTGGCACTCGCCGTGCCCTTCAAAAAAAGCGGTTTGCACCGAATCGGATAGCCGGAACTGCAAGTCTTCGTCGTCTTGGCGCACCACCGCCCGGTCGATTAAAATAAATAGTTGCCCTTTGATATTTTTGGTGCTGCCGGCTAATAAATCTTCGATAAAAAGCACCTCGCCGCCGGCAAATACCCGGGAATATCCTTTTTGTAAAAGTAAATCGAGTTCTTTCTCTAAACTGCGGTCAGTTTGGCGCTGCAGCGGGGCCAGAATCATGACGCGGCCACCCTCTTCGAGGTTAAAAATAAAATCAACCACATCGCTCACGGTGTTTTTCTTTACCTGCTGCCCCGATACCGGCGAAAAAGTTTTGCCAATGCGGGCGTAGAGCAGCTTCAGATAGTCGTAAATTTCGGTGCTGGTGCCTACCGTAGAGCGGTTGTTTTTAATGCTCACTTTTTGCTCAATGGCAATGGCCGGACTAATACCCCGGATATAATCTACATCGGGTTTATCCATGCGACCCAGAAACTGGCGGGCGTAGGAGCTTAAACTCTCTACGTACATGCGCTGGCCCTCGGCGTAAAGCGTATCAAAGGCCAGCGATGATTTGCCCGAACCCGACAAGCCGGTTAACACAATAAATTTATTGCGGGGCAAGGCTACGCTCAGGTTTTTTAAATTATGCACCCGCGCATTTTTAATTAAAATAAACTGCTTCTGGTCTAAGGTATCTATTATATTATTATCGGTAGGTGATGTCATGTTATACAGTTGGTCCTGAACCATTCTTTCTTTAACAAAATAAAAGCTAAAAAGATTGGTTTTGCGGCGGCAAATTTAAGCATACCTATCCGGATTTAGAAGTTTAGTTTACCCCCGGCCTAGGTAAATGTGCACTACCTGAACAGATTAAATATTTTTAGGAGATAAAGTAAACGTATATTAGGCAACGGAATTTAACGCTTACCCGTATTATTTAACCCACCAAAACACTAAAAACTTATATACTATGGGCAAAGGAGATAAAAAATCGAGAAAAGGAAAACTGGTAAAAGGTTCTTTTGGCAACAGCCGTCCGCGGAAGAAGGACAAAAAAGCCGAAGAAAAAGCCGTTGCCACCAAAACGGCTGCCGCTGCTAAATAAATTATTTAGTTAAAGCAGAACACCAGGATATCAACCCTCTCCGGAACGAGAGGGTTTCTTTTTGCCGGAAACTTTTTAAACAAAGCCCTTGAATATATTTATTCAAGGCGCACCCAATTGTATACTAATTTTATTCGAGAATTTTTGTTTATTTAATTATTAATATATAGTATATTCGTTAGTCCAGTTACGTATACACATTAGGAAAAAGCGTAATAAACGTAATACTGGTGTTTATATACGAGTTGGGGTTAATTTAAAATGAAATTTAAGGTAAGACCATATCTTTATAACCTTTTACCTATTCCGATAATATTTGGAATAGTGCTGATAACTTATTTTATAATTAATTATTCCATTAGAACCGAGACACAGCAAAATGCGGCTATTTGGACTGGTTTAATAATTTTATTTTTCTTCTTTGTGTTGCCTATCTTTTCATTTAAGAAGTTAAAAGAAATTGAGAGAATTAACGGAGTTTGGAAAGTACACTATCCTTATCTAAAACGGACAATACAATTGGACAATGATAGTGTAAAAGAAATAATTATTGTGGAAGGTATAACTGGACGGAACATTCCACAACATGAGCAAATTAACATTTCGACTATTGACGGACAGAAGCTATATATAAGCTCTTTGGAAATTAAAGGTTTTGCACAGTTAAGAGCCTTACTTACTAAAGACTTTAAAAGCAGGACTAAGGTCAATTCATTCGGCCTGAGTAAATAAAAACAAAAACTAACCCCAACACAGTGTATACTAAACCCTTGCTCCGCTACAGGCTTAGCATACATGCGGCACGTTAGGGGTAAGTTAAAATATAAATTGCAAGAATATAAAAGACCATATAATTCGCCGCCTCCAAGGTCATATAAGGCTTGGCTAGACGACCTTGGACTAAACTGCGTTGGCAACTGTCCTCCAGATGATGAGGTATTTACCTTCGACGATTTCAGTTCCCTACCAGAAATAAAACTGTTTAAAATCAAAGAAACCGACCTTTACGGATTTTGGAGACAATACGGAGATGTGTGGGGTGAAAGTCGGACTGTTGAGGAATGGCTTAATGACTTAGAACTGGAAATAGTTGACCCGACAGAAGAAGAATTAAAAGAATTGAATCTATACCTTGGTTACGACGAATTCAGAGATTGGAGTAGCGGTATTGTTACAGGAAGAAATGAGAAACCAGATTTCAATCTCCTAGACTTTTTCACCAACTTGTTCAAAAGGAAGTAAAGCAGAATAAAAAAACCTACCCCTAACATTGTATAAACACCATGCTACGGCCGACGGCCTCGCACGTTGTTTATACTAACCGTT